>JAUXFJ010000196.1 GCA_030620065.1 Anaerolineaceae bacterium | reverse complement strand
AGCCAAGAATCATAGGCACCACCGCGGCAGTAATTACCAGTAGAAGGCCAAACAGCTTTTTGTCTGGTTGGGTCAAATTGCCCTGTTATCAAGCGCGGTACTAGGCAGCCGAATGCCGCTCCGACTTTATGCGATCCAGTGGGGAGCCATTTGCCGACCAATGCCACAATGCGGGCGGGTACCCCTGTAAGGCTGCTGGGAAATTCAATATAGTTTAAGCCGCCAAATTGACCACCGCTTGCTTTGGCTTCATTTTTCCATGTGATGCGGAATAGGTTGCGCGGATGGAGATCCCAAAGGCCGATTTGTTTAAGTTCGTCCTTTATTTTTGCGGGGATTAGAGAGGGATCTTTCATCTGTGCGAAAGTTGGGATGATGATATCACGGTCATGTGCGCGTTTTGCAGTGCGCTCCAAACGGTCCGCAAATATTGTAAGATCGATTTTTGCCATTAAATATTTACTCCTTGTGATTAATTGTCTGACAATAGAATTATAATTTGTTTTACACTAAAGTCAGGACTTCTCCTGGCTTTCTTTTGTACTGAGGTTCAGGCGCGTAGGGTCGTGATCTTCAGATGGGCCTTCGGAAACGATGTATATAGGTCTTCCCTTAACCTCATCATATATCCGTCCGATGTATTCGCCTATTATGCCTAAACTAATGAGTTGAATGCCCCCAAAGAACAGCACAGTGATGAGTGTGGTTGCCTGTCCTGTGAGTTGGGGGGAACTGATCAAACGTAATATTACAACAATTGGTATGGAGATGACGCTTAAACCAGCCGAGATGAAACCTAAGTAGGTTGCTAACTGTAGTGGAAAATAGGAAAAACCAGTCACCGCATTTAGTGCTAATTTCAGCATTTTCTTAAAGGGATATTTAGTTTCTCCGGCAAAACGAGTGGCACGTTTATATTCGACCCCGACTTGTTTGAAACCAACCCAAGCTGACATACCGCGCAAAAAGCGATGCCCTTCTCGCATTTTGCTCATGATATTTACAACCTTGCGATCCAAAAGGCGGAAATCACCGGTGTCCAGGGGGATCTGCACATCGGTGATGCGGCAGATGATACGATAGAAAAGGGACGCAGTTGTCTTTTTAAACCAGGATTCACCTTCTCTCTCAACACGTTTAGCATAGACAACTTCATAACCCTCGCGCCATTTTGCAATGAGGTCTAAAATGACCTCTGGAGGGTCTTGGAGATCTGAGTCAATGACCACAACAGCAGCACCACGACTATAATCGAGCCCAGCCGTCACGGCGATTTGGTGACCAAAATTACGTGCAAAAATCACCGGGCGTACCCGTGCATCATTTATTGCTAATTTCCTGATCACATCAGTGGAGCCATCTTGACTGCCGTCATCGACCAGGATTAGTTCCCAGCTTTCACCGGTGGAGTCCATCACGTCGCGAATGCGTGGGTACAGCTCAGCGATGCTCTCCAATTCGTTATAGACGGGCGCTACGATAGAAAAAATTGGATTTTTCATGTTAACACCTTCTTTACTGAATCTAATGTGGGTTCAATTACGGGTGCCTGTGGAACTGCTTGCAAGGCTGCGTTGACATCCTTCAGGCCACTACCTGTGTTAAGAACAAGTACCGGGTCTTCTTGAATAAGGATGCCTTGCTCGATTGCTTTGGCCATGCCAGCAAGCGCTGTTGCACCAGCAGGTTCTGCAAAGACACCAACTTTACCCAAACTGGCAATTGCTTTGAGAATTGCGCTGTCCGAGACGGTTAGGTATGTACCATTTGTCTCGCTTGCTGCACGCAGTGCCCTGATGCCGTCACGCGGCATATTTACTGAGATACTGTCAGCAATCGTATCGGCAGCCACAGGGAGTATGTTTTCAGAGCCTTGATGGAATGCTTGTGCAATGGCAGCTGAACCTTCTGCTTGAATGCCAACTAAACGCGGCATTTGCTCAATCCAACCCAAAGCAAAAAGGTCTTTAAACCCTTTGTGTATACCAGATATGATATTTCCATCACCTACAGGAATGAAGATGGTTAAGGGTTTGGAATTCTGTGGCAGGTTAGTGATTACCTGTTCCCAAATCTCGAAACCAGCGGTCTTTTTCCCTTCCGCAGTATATGGATTAAAGCCTGTATTTCGGTTGTACCAACCAAAAGCCTGAGAGGCTTCAATACTTAGGTCAAAAGCTTGATCGTAATTTCCATCAACCAGCAGGACTTTGGCACCAAAAACAAGCAACTGTGCGATTTTAGCTTGTGGGGCGTTCTTGGGAGCAAAGATCACTGCTTGATCACCTAATGCGGCTGCCATGCCTGCCATTGCTGCGCCGGCATTCCCGGTAGAAGCGGCTACGATGATTTTCGCGCCAATCTCACGTGCCCTTGCAACCACGATCGCACTGGCACGATCTTTGAAAGATGCTGTGGGATTAGGACTCTCATCTTTGATCCAAAGCTGTTTCAAACCGTATTCTTCGGCTAATCGTTTTGGTTGATAGACAGGCGTCCAGCCGGCACGGTGTAGCGGTGTTGCCTGACCGCCTGGGTCTGTGACTGGCAGAAGCGGTAAATAGCGCCACAGTGATCTTTCCGCGGCGTTGAGGATATCATTGGGTTGTACTCGCTGGGCCAGATTTTTATAATCGAACATGATGCTCAAATTGCCACCATCTTTTGGACATGTATATGTTACCTGGTCGGGGGCATAATGCTCTCCGCAGAGGGAACAAACAAGATGATCAATTTTCATAGTTTTCCTGTCTTAAACATATTTTTTAGCAGCATTTTGTTTAACAAATCAACTTTCCAATAATAACGCATCTTTTTAGATTTAAAGTCTTGGCTTAACCACTGCCATTAAACCAAAATGATCAGATGGGTAGACGGTGGAATGTTGTGGATGTGCCTTATTGAATACCACTTGACTATTCAAAACCTGCAATGTTGGACTTGTAAAAATGTAATCAATCGCTCAATTTTCCCGGAGTGCGGTCACACGTACTCCGGTATTAATCCTAAGTCAGACTGTTTATGAATTCATTACTGAAGGAATTAAGGCAGGATCCAGGTACCTGTCTTTCCTTCCAGTGCATCAATGATATGTTCCGGATCTGTGATCAATGCTTTCTTTCCGCCATTTTCCATAAAACGTAAAATAGCCTGTATCTTTGGCAGCATGCTGCCTTTGGCGAAATGACCTTCCTCTATGTATTTCTTTGCTTCAACAACAGTCATCTGATCAAGCCATTTTTGGCCGGGCTTGTTAAAATTGATAGCCACTTTTTCAACAGCTGTACTGATCAGGAATAGGTCAGCTTTAATCATGGTTGCCAATAATGCGGAGCTAAAGTCTTTATCAATTACGGCCTCAACACCAATTAAGTTGCCGCTTGGATCTTCAATTACAGGGATACCGCCACCACCTACACCGATGACAACAAAACCGGCTTTGATCAGGCTCTGGATAGCGTCAGCTTCAACGATGCGTTGGGGAATGGGGGAGGGAACAACGCGGCGCCAACCGCGCCCTGCATCTTCAACCATGCTCCAACCTTCGTTTGCCATTCTTTCTTTTGCTTGATTTTCATTCATGAATGACCCGATCGGTTTAGCTGGATCCTGGAAAGCAGGGTCATTATGGTCTACGATTGTTTGTGTGACAATTGTCGCTGCTTTTTTATTGATCTGACGTTTTCGAAATTCATTATAGAGTGCCCGTTGGAACATGTAACCAATGGCGCCCTGCGTATCCGCACCGCAGTAATCCAAAGGAAGTTCGTGCAGTTCATCCCGCGCAATTTCTGAACGTCGTAAAATAAAGCCTACCTGTGGACCATTACCGTGCGAAAT
The DNA here is from genome assembly GCA_030620065.1 of Anaerolineaceae bacterium. Taxonomy (GTDB): domain Bacteria; phylum Chloroflexota; class Anaerolineae; order Anaerolineales; family Anaerolineaceae; genus JAUXFJ01. The sequence continues at coordinate 52 of JAUXFJ010000196.1, read as the reverse complement.
GACCACATCCCAACCCATCTCGATCATATTGGTTATGTGTCCCATGGTCTCT
>JAUXFJ010000076.1 GCA_030620065.1 Anaerolineaceae bacterium | reverse complement strand
GGTTTGAACTTGCTCTGAGCTATGAGGGAAGCATCCTTGTGGATCTAATAAGCCGCTGGATTGATCGCGAGTTGAGATCGGACCCCAGCGATATGTCTCCCATTCGCTGGTCAGTGTGAGGTGTACGCCGACATCGCCTTTTGGGTGTGTTCGGCAGTATTTTGCAGCTTCCAGAGACCATGGGCAGGGGATCATTATCGCCCCGGATGATATTAAACCGAAATCAACCATGTCAGCGAAGGCATCAACGCTGGCCTGGCACATGCCGATATCATCGGTATGGATGATCACGGCCCGATCATCATTTGAAAAACCAAGTTTCTTGAGGACAGGATTTGCTTGCATGATCACTCCTTTATTGGTGATATGCTAAATTTTATCAGAGTATTATTCAAATATATCGATACGATTTGAGAGAATTGTCATTTGCTGCTGAAAATAGATCGATAGATTTTTCATCGCGATGAAACCTGTTAATATCTGATCATGTGTAATGTGCTACAATGGTAATGCATTATCTGATTAGTCTACATATGTTAGTAAACAGTGAAAAGGAGAGAGAAATGACGATTGATTCAGTTCCCCCCACGAAGAATAACACAATGGCTTTGCTCGGCATGATTGCTGGCATTATCGCAGATGTTGCACTATTAACCGCCTGCTGCATGCTACCGGTGGTCGGACAAATATTCGCCATCATTTTTGGTATTGCAGCTTTGATCTTTGGTTTTATAGGGCGTAAGCAAATCAAGGAATCAGATGGCGAAGAAGGCGGGGATGGCATGGCCCTGGCAGCATTGATCACTGGCGGCATTGGGGTAGTTCTTGGTTTAATTGGTTTGATATTAACCCTAGGTGTCCTCGGTTTGGCTTGGGCAGATATGATGTAAAGTAAATTCTTTAGAAGGTTAAATAAGCGTTGCTTCTTTTTATGAGGTAACGCTTGTTTCTTGTTTTCAGGATCATGGCTGGATTCGCCTAATATGCGGGGAGAAGAAATACATCTAAAGTTCAGTCATACACAGAGATTGGATGGGGGACATTTACTCAATCAGTGCAAATCTAATGAGTGCATAAAGAATTATTTTCTTGAGTGAAAAATCCTCTATTCATAATATGTGATAATATCCACGGGGGTTTTACTAAGCATAAAATATTGTATGGTGCATATGGTGTATATTTATAAGGAACTTGATTGCAGTATTGAGGAGCTTTATGAAAATTACGGTTGTGATCCCTACTTATAATGAGGCGGAGAATATCCCCATTTTGATATCTGAGATATTCTTGCTTGGGATACCAGGACTGAATGTGATTATTGTTGATGATAACAGCCCGGATGGCAGCGGCAAAGCCGCTGATAAGCTGCATGAAAAACTTGGGGCGAAATTGGAAGTGATCCACCGGAAAGAAAAAGAGGGTCTTGGGCGAGCATATATCGAGGGGTTTAATAAGGCATTGGCAAACGGTGCTGAGGTAATTGGCATGATGGATGCGGATCTTTCCCATCCGTCTGAAAAACTTCTTCAAATGCTGGCAGCGCTTGAAGAAGCTGATATTGTAATCGGTTCACGCTATACCAAAGGTGGAAGTCTAGATAGAGATTGGCCGATATGGCGGAAGTGGCTTTCAGGGTTTGGGAATTTATATGCCCGCACAATTCTAGGTTTACCGATCAAGGATGTGACTGGAGGATATCGCTTGTGGCGGCGTTCTGCATTGGAAGCAATACCATTTGGCGAATCGCGTTCGAACGGTTATGTTTTTATTGTCGAGCTTGCCTATCTTGCCAGTCTCAAGGGATGTAAATTTAAAGAAGTCCCCATTTATTTTTCGGAAAGACAGAGTGGGATTTCAAAAATGACTTTGAAAATACAGGTCGAGGCAGCCTTCAGGGTTTGGCAGCTTCGACGCGTTTACCGGGAGCTGCGCAGAAGTTCATCACAATAATAAAATTATCAACATTAAGTCAGGGGGAATACGACTTTTATGCAAGATTTTCCTGATATACCTTCGTGAGACAATGCCATTCCTCAAGGCTCAAGGTCTCTGCACGTCTTTGGGGATCGATATTTGCTTGTCGGATCAAAGCTGCTGTTTCATCTGCGGAATATGAAAACCGGGATGTAAGTGCGTTACGCAGGGTCTTTCTCTTTTGATTGAAACCAGCATGCGCGAGATCGAAGAACAGCTCAAGATCGCTTGAAGGGATTCGCGGTTCAGGGAAGAGCTCGATCGAGATCACATTAGAATCAACCGCAGGAACTGGGTAAAAACAGCCTGCAGGGATCTTTGCTTTGATCTGCGGTTTCCCATAAAGGTGTACGGAGAGTGCCAGGAGGCTCATTTTCCCACTTTTTACGCATATTCTTTCAGCTACCTCTTGCTGGATCGTTAAAACAAGCCGTTTGGGCTTTAAAGAAGCTTCAAGCAGATGGCGCAGTAAGGCAGAAGTGATGTAATAAGGGATATTTGCCACGACGATATATTCTGACTGGTGGATGATGGCAATTGGATCTAAATCGAGGATATTGCCTTGGATGAGATCGACATTATGGTACGGGTTTAAAACATCTTCAAGTATTGGGATAAGGGCTTGGTCGATTTCAACCGCGGTCACATGGTTTGCCCGCAGGGAAAGCAAGCGTGTCAGGCTGCCGAGACCAGCACCAATCTCCAAAACAGTATCTTGAGGGTCTACCTGGGCAACATCAATGATGCGTTCCAAGGCATTAGGATCAATTAGAAAATTTTGCCCAAGCTTTTTTTTTGGTCTTAGGTGATAGGTTTTTAATAACTGAGGGACGTTAAGTGGTGGGAGCGTCATGGTAGTAGATACGGAATATAGGATGGAACAGGGGTAAGAAAGTACATAGGAACCCAGAAGTGCCAGGATTCGTAATCGTCATCACTAAATCCCAAATCTACCCAGGGTCTGCCGGGAATACCGCCGCCAGTGTCAGCGATGGTCCCGTAGCCATAACCTGGAATATAAACCTTTTGAAATTTCATTGCTCTATACCAGCTAACCAAGACGGCAACAATCCCTTTCTCCAAGGGAATACCACTGGCAGTGCTCGTGGTGCCAGTGTAGATTCCTCCTTGCGAAAAGGGTGCATATGAAGTCGCGTAGACGCTTATTTTGCGCCAATACTCGATCGTTTGACCGTTGATCACTTCTGTACGAATGACGACCTTGGTTCCATAGCCGATAATCCCATCCTGGGACTTACTGGCTTGCCAATTCTCATCCTCTACTCGCCCAATTTCTTCGCCATTGGCATATCTGATGCGGATACGATTGACGATCAATTCAACTTGCCCTGATTGAACTACAGAAAATTGGTCAAGTTCTGTCTCGGGGTCTGGCTGATAAGAACTTTGGTAAGGGAGCTCTTCTTTTTGTAGCACAAGTGCTTCTTTTATCCGCACGATGCGAATGGTCCCATCTTCAGGTAATGCTGATTCTTCAGATGGTTCACTGTAATCCAAATCCTGAAGGGCGAGGCCGAGGTCGCTTAATGCCTGACCAACAGTTAGAGCAGAAGAAAACCCGCTTACAGTATGGCCGTTCACTGAAACAGTAAGCAGTTTTGCGCGGCGCAGCGAGACTGTCAACGCACGATCTAAAGGTGTTTCCGGGTCGAGCGACAGGGTATCTTCAGGCGTGATCTGAACGCCTGCTTCGAGCAGTGCCATCCCTAGGCTTGCTTGAGATGAATAGAATGTTATCGATCCATCATCTGTTATTACCGTGACGGGCTGTGCTTGTTGGAGCTGCAAGAGATAGGCGCGTCTTGAGGGAAGGGGTGCATCTTGGTCGATCACCGCGGCATTCCAGAGAATCCGGTCGCCAGGGAATAAAGGGTAACCCGCTTCAAGTAAAAGATTGGCAGGTATTCTTTCTGCACTAACAAGTGAAGTTGTGTTCTCTCCGGCAACAATTTGAATAGGTTGTGCGCGCTGTAAATGAATAGTATTAGAGGAAAGCCAAAATGTTTTTAGAGGGGGTGAGAGCTTATCTTCAGGATGCACTTCGACCCCCGCTGCACGCAGCACAGTTACTGGTCTAAGGGCAAAGCTGACGACCTCTTGCGTTTCGTTATCAATGATCAGCGTCACTTTCTGGCGGAACGAGAATGTGATCATCACGATGCCGGAAATAACCATGAGCACTGCTATAAGTGTGAACCATGAACGGTATTTAATGAATATTCTCATGTTTTTAGTGAGGCATTGACTCTCTGCTGCTAAAGTTTGCTCTTAAGCAGTATATCATAAGCATTCGTCAGGCAATTATTAAGAATTAGTCTACGAGCGCATCTTTAATTTTATGCAAGGTCTCAAGGAGAAAGTCCTGCCAGGGCTGCCCCTGAATTCCATTTAACGCGATCCAATAAGCATTCTTGCCAACGCGAACTCTAGGCTCGATATACGGCAGCAGTCTTTGTTTTATCCCTTGGGGTAATGGCGGGAAACGTAAGATCAGTTGCTTGTTTCCAAGGGTAACAGAAGCTAATCCTATTCGATGGGCACGAATTTTAATTTTCATTTGTAGCAAGAGGTTTTCAACCTGCTGCGGTAAGGGTCCGAATCGATCTGTGAACTCTATAGCTGTAGCAACGATCTCGTCCTCATCCCGCAAATCGGCTATCCGTCGATAAAGGTTCAAGCGCAGATCTTGATCAGGGATGTACTCGATTGGCAGTCCAATAGTTAATGGCAATTTCACATTGATTGGCATGCTGGGTACGTCCAGAAGCGGAATATTTTCTTTATACTCAGGTTCTCCCAAGGCTTTGCGAAATTCTTGCACTGCTTGGGATAACAATTTTGTATAGAGGTGGAAGCCGATAGAAGCAATGTATCCTGATTGACGTGTTCCCAGTAATTCGCCCGCACCGCGCATCTCAAGATCTCGCATAGCGATCGTATAACCGACTCCTAATTGTGTGTTCTCCGCAAGGATCTCTAAACGTTCTTGACCTTCAATGGTGGGAGGTCTACGCTTGTGGCGGAAAAGATAAGCATATGCTCGTTGCGCACCGCGCCCAACCCGTCCGCGTAATTGATAAAGCTGCGCTAAACCGAACCTATCCGCACGATCGACGATTAATGTGTTGGCGTTTGGGATATCCAGGCCGGATTCGATGATCGAAGTGCATAAGAGTACATCTATTTGGCCATAGACGAATTCATGCATAACATTGGCTAAATCGCCTTCATGCATTTGACCATGACCTATGCCAATCCGTGCTTCGGGAATCAAATTGCTCAAGTGGCTGTACATTGCTGGAATAGTTTGAACCCGGTTATGAACGAAAAAGACCTGCCCGCCGCGTTCCAATTCACGTACGATCGCTTCGCGGACTAATTTTGGATCATAAGCACCGATATGGGTGATAATAGGGATGCGTTCTTCGGGCGGTGTGTTGATTGTTGAGATATCGCGTGCGCCAGTCAGTGCCATGTACAGTGTGCGCGGGATGGGGGTTGCAGTAAGTGTGAGTACATCAACTGATGTGCGCAGCTTTTTTAGGTGTTCTTTATGCGTAACACCGAAACGCTGTTCTTCATCAATGACCACCAAGCCAAGGTCTTTGAAGCTGACATCTGATTGGATCAAGCGGTGTGTGCCGATGATGATGTCAATTTGATTACTAGCTAATTTCTTGATTATTGCAGTCTGTTCTTTTGGCTTTCGGAAGCGTGAAAGCATTTCGACTTGAACTGGGAATACAGATAATCGTTCACGAAAGGTATCATAATGTTGTTGGGCGAGGACAGTTGTGGGAACGAGGATAGCAACTTGTTTTCCATCCATGACGGCTTTAAATGCAGCCCGTAAGGTCACTTCAGTTTTGCCATAGCCTACATCACCGCACAACAAACGGTCCATGGGGCGCTGGGATTCCATGTCCTGTTTTACTTCCTGGATGGCAGTCAGCTGGTCTTTGGTCTCAATATATGGGAAGCTGGCTTCTAATTCTTTTTGCCAAACCGTATCAGGGCTGAACGCATAGCCAGAGGTAATTTTCCGCTTGGCATAAAGTTCAAGCAGATCTGCTGCAACTTCCTGCACAGCATGACGGACGCGTTGTTTGGTACTGTTCCATCCTGTGCCCCCCAAGCGATTGATATTGGGTGCCCTTCCATTGGGACCTATATAGTGTGTTATCCGATCTGCTTGGTGGATAGGTACGAATAATTGATCATTATCTTTGTATTCTATGCAAAGGTATTCACGTTCAACACTGTCCAGATCAGTTTGGATAAGTCCGATGAATTTGCCGATTCCATGATCCACATGGACGACCCAATCACCGGGCTGCAGGTCAGCATAAATGGCTTCGGGTGCCTCAGCTGTGGGGTGAAATCTGCGACGAGCTTGTGGACGACTCCATCCGAAAATCTCACTATCAGTCAAAAGGTGATGCTGTTTCTTGTCCGGAAGCCGCAGGATCCAACCACTTGATAGGGTACTGTCAATGAAGTCCTTACTGACATTTGTTTCGGTTTGCGGATGATTTTCTTGCCAAAGCTCTGCTAATCGGGATGATTGACGGGAGACAATTGTCCAGGCGTGATTCTGCCGCTCGAGAGATTTTAAATGTTCTATAAGGTTTTTAAGTTTTCCGCCAAACCGCGGGCCGGGATTGAAAGATTCGGCTAGTGTGGGTATATCCGGGGCATTGGTATAACCTAATTCAAGGACTTGTTTGTTATTAAAGCTATCCTCAATTTCGGACCAAGTGATGTAAGGTATTGGTGAGTCTTGGGTTAAGATCCCAGTTTGAATACTTTCATCCCGGCGATTGAGTGCATCTTCTTCAATGTCGTTGACTGCAGCAGTAATGAATTCACGACCATCAAGCAAGACCAAAGCCGAATCGGGAAAATAATCCATTGGGTTGGCTGCAAATGAATAGATCTGCGGGATATTAAACTCATTGAGTTTTTCGAGATTTAGACCCATCTTTTCAGCATTGATGGGAAGAAATTCCTTAGCGGGAGAGATGATGATGCTTTTAAGCGTTTCGGCGGTTCGCTGTGTGGCTGGATTAAAGCTCCTTAAGGTATCAATTTCATCCCCAAAGAATTCAATTCGTACTGGCAGCATGGAACTAGGCGGCCAAATATCTAATATACCTCCACGGCGCGAGAATTGGCCAACCTGTACGACAGTATTACTGTATTCATAACCGATCCCAACCCAAAAGCGCAATAAGTCGTCAGGTGTAACAGTCTGCCCCAGCTTGATCGTACGTGTGTTTCGAAGAAATTCACGCCGAGGCAATGTGCGTGTCATGATTGCCCGGATCGGTGCTACGAGGATAGGTGGAGAAGAGGGGTTTGGCATGAAGGGCAGG
>JAUXFJ010000072.1 GCA_030620065.1 Anaerolineaceae bacterium | reverse complement strand
GCGAAAAAGAACTTTGTGTGCAGAACAGCATTGAGTATACTGAATTCCTGGTTGCCATGGATGGCTTGACTGTCATGGTTAACCCGGAGAATAATTGGCTGACGAGCCTGACTGCTGAACAGCTTGGTCAGATCTTTGGTGTGAATAGCACTGTCAAGCAGTGGTCAGATCTTGACCCCAGCTTTCCTGCTGAAGATATTCTTTTTTTCATCCCGGATCCTGATTCAGGCACACGTGACTATATGACAGAGATCGTTGAGAAAGCTATCGGGGATGAAGACCTCCGCCAAGACGAGAACACTACTTTTAGTTCAGATGACAATGTGCTTTTAGATGGCATCGCCAATGAAACCTATGCAATTGGTTTCTTCGGCTTTGCATACTATGTCAATAATCAAGACAAGGTGCACGCAGTCCCGATTGTCAATGCTGACGGTGTTGCAGTTTTACCAAGCGATACGACGGTACAGGATGGTTCTTATAATCCTTTAGCCCGACCACTTTTCATCTACGTCAATGACGAAAGTTACAAGAACAAACCTCAGGTAGCAGCCTTTCTTGACTTCTATTTTATTGAGAAAGGAGCTGCTGAGGTAATGGCGAGTGTGGGATATTCCCTTCCGCCAGTTGGTACCTTTGAACAGAATCTTGATTTGCTGGTTGAATTACAAGCTGACTAGAAAAGGATTTTGTTGTTCTAACCCTAAGAATAGTGAAGGACAGAGAGAAGCCATGCCTCTGTCCTTCATTGTGTCACAAAAAATAGCAATTACAAAATCATCAAAACTCACGTATAATACTTTAGTTATTAATCCAATACATTTGGCCAGGGATCATGCAAGAAGTCAAGCGAGTGTCTGTACGGGAAATAATAGCAGAACGAAAATCCAAAAAGAAACTATTTGGTTTGTTCAAACTCAGCAGGGGAAAGTCTGTTTGGGAAAATGTCATTGCCGTGGGCTTATTTGCGTGTAGTGTTTTTACTATTTTAGTGACACTTGGCATTATTATTACCCTCTTTAGCGAAACAATTAACTTTTTCTCCCGGCCTGAGGTAAACTTGTGGGATTTTCTCACTGGCACGAATTGGAGACCCCTGTCTTCTAATCCCAGCCCTGAGAACTTTGGCGTAAGGCCGCTGATACGTGGGACTTTGATGATTGCTTTCATTTCAGGCGCGGTCGCGCTGCCCATTGGTCTGGGCAGCGCGATTTATCTCAGCGAATATGCTTCTGAAGAAGTGCGTAAGGTGTTAAAACCCGCTTTAGAAGTTCTGGCGGGTATCCCCACAGTTGTTTACGGTTATTTTGCGATCAGTTTTATCACACCTTTATTGCAGCGTGTTCTTGAAGATGGGCTGGGGATTGATGTCAGCTTCTTTAACGCCTTGAGCGCATCGGTTGTCGTGGGAGTGATGATCATTCCCATGGTGGCTTCAATCAGCGAAGATGCCATGCGGGCTGTTCCGAGTTCGTTGAGAGAGGGGGCCTATGCCTTGGGCGCTACGAAATTTGAAGTAGCAACCAAAGTGGTTGTACCTGCCGCTTTAAGCGGCATCATCGCCGCTTTCATCTTAGCTATCTCGCGCGCCATTGGTGAAACTATGGCAGTGATGATCGCTGCTGGAGCAACCCCGCGCATGACTTTGAATCCCCTGGAAAGCGTGCAAACTATGACCTCCTTTATTGTCCAGGTTAGTTTTGGTGATGCACCTTCAGGGTCTATCAATGGGCAAGCGATATATGCGGTTGGTGCGACTTTATTTGTGATCACTTTTCTAATGAACATCATCAGCGATATTGTTCTGCGTCGTTTTAGAGAGGTTTACGAATGACAGCCTCAGTTGAGACCAACGGCGACTTTAAAGAGAATTTAGGCTTTCGTCAAAAGCTTGGACGTTTCTTCAATGTCTTGCTGTTAATCTGTACCCTGGTCGGGCTGGTCGTTTTGACGGTCTTGTTAGTCGACGTCGCTTTGGAAGGGGGGAGTTGGATCCGACTGCAGTTATTTACAAACTACCATTCGCGTTTCCCTGAAAAAGCAGGTATGAAATCCGGTATTGTTGGCAGTTTAATCCTGATCGGCCTGACCGGATTATTTAGTTTTCCCATCGGAGTGGGAGCGGCGATCTATCTTGAGGAATACGCCCCTAAGAATTGGCTGACCAATTTCATCAACATCAATATTAACAATCTTTCTGGCGTGCCTTCGATTGTTTATGGGATGCTGGGACTGACCGTGTTTGGGCGCATGTTTGGGCTTTTTGAACCGGATAGCTGGTTGGTAAAGGTATTTAACATTCCGGTCACAACTGGTATGCAAGGTGGATGGCAGTTCGATCTATTCGGAATACCCGGACTTGCCATTCAGCTGCCCTTTGGACGCAGCTTGGTTGCTGGTGCGATGACTATGACGCTGCTTATATTGCCGGTTGTGATCATTGCATCGCGTGAAGCCATCCGTGCAGTACCTCCATCCATCCGTGAAGCAGCTTATGGTTTGGGTGCAACCCGCTGGCAGACCGTTTCTACGCAGGTGTTGCCGGTGGCTGTGCCAGGTATTTTAACGGGTATGATCCTGGCTCTCAGTCGGGCGGTTGGAGAGACGGCACCGCTACTTATTATGGGCGCCTTTACCTACGTTCCGTTCTTGCCTGAATCAGTATGGGATCAATTTACCACCATGCCCATCCAGATCTACAACTGGATCACGCTTCCTCAGGAAGATTACCGCATCCATCTTGCTGCGGCGGGGATCATTGTCCTGCTGGCTGTGCTTCTTTCTCTCAATACTATTGCGGTTTATCTGCGTAACAAGTTTCAAGTTAAATGGTAAGCGCCTGGAGTATGCAACGGCATGTCAGCTGATCAAAATTCGAACAATCATGATATTGTCTTTACCACAAAGCAGTTAAGTGTTTATTATGGTAGACAGCTCGCCATCCGCGATATAGATCTCAGTATCCAACGTCACAAGATCACAGCAATTATTGGCCCCTCCGGCTGTGGGAAAAGCACTTTGTTGCGTTCTTTCAATCGCATGAATGAACTTATCCCGACCGCACGTGTTGAGGGACAAGTTTACTATAATGAAAAGAATATCTATGCTGAAGGTATCGACCCTGTCAGCATTCGCCGGCATATCGGCATGGTATTTCAGAAACCCAATCCCTTTCCAAAAAGCATCTATGACAATGTCGCTTTTGGGGCACGTATCAACAAGTATCAAGGAGATATGGATGAATTGGTGGAACGCAGCCTTAGGCAAGCAGCCTTATGGGACGAGGTGAAGGATAAATTAAAAGACAGCGGTTTGGCGCTTTCTGGCGGGCAGCAGCAGCGTCTTTGTATTGCGCGTGCCCTGGCGACCGAACCGGATGTGATTTTGATGGATGAACCTGCCTCTGCACTTGACCCTATTGCGACTCTGCGGATTGAAGAATTGATGGAAGAACTCAAACGAAATTACACGATAATTGTTGTGACCCATAATATGCAACAGGCTAGTCGTGTATCGGATATGACCGCATTTTTATCGATTGACCGCAACGATCTTGAGGCGCGCATCGGCATTTTGGTTGAATATGGTGCTACACAGCGGATGTTCATCAAACCTGAAATGCAAGAGACGGAAGATTACATCACAGGCAGATTTGGCTGATTAGTCGAATATAAATAAGGACAGCATGGAATACCTGGGCTGTTTTTGTTGTAATGGATATTGCTTTACCTCATTTTGGGCTTGCTTTTTCCAGCTCTCTGGTTAAACCACTTAACCTGGTGCTGATCTTCCATACTCTTTTGCGCAGGTTGATACGCTTGGAAAATGCACTGGGCTTACCGATTTTCTTTCGGTCAAAATATTTCCCTGAAACATTATTAAGTTCAGTTGACGATGCCAGATAGACGAGAGGCTCTGCGCCTTCTTCAACTGGTGCACTGGAACCAACCCTGGCTTTCTTGAGTATGTTCGTAGTGATTACACCGGGGTGTACAGCATTCGCCATCACGCCAGTCCCTTTCAGGCGCTCTGAAAGTTCAAATGTGAAGAGGACGTTAAGTAATTTGGATCGGCAATAGGCGACCCAATCCCAAAAGAAGAATTTGCTTTGCAGGTCTGCCATGTTGAGATATACAAGTTTATGCCCAACTGAACTGACAGTAATCACACGTGAGGGTGCGCTTTTCTTGAGCAGGTCAAGGAGCAGGTTGGTCAGGAGAAAAGGTGCCAGGTGGTTGACCGCGAAGGTCATCTCATAGCCATCTTCAGATAGACGGCGCTTATTCATGTAGACACCGGCATTGTTGATTAGGACATCCAATCTATCCGTTCGATTTTTAACCTCAGCAGCCAGCTGACGCACCTGTTTGAGGGATTGTAGGTCAGCGATCACCACTTCAACGTTGGGATTGCTGCTATCTGAAATAATCTCCTGCCGGACATTCTTTGCCTTTTCTGGGTTGCGTCCATGCAATAGAATTCGGGCGCCCATTCTGGCGAGTTTGAGTGCGGTTTGCTTGCCGATGCCATCTGTGGCACCGGTTATCAGGACGGTTTTTCCTTGCATGTTGTTATTTGTATCCATACTGGTATTATATACCGTCTCTATTAGAAAATTGTCATATTATTATGTAGTTTACCTGATCTTAAATCCACTTAAGATTTATAATTGGGGGAATATCGAGAACAGGAGATTGTTCATGATCACAAAACGACCCCGCTTAAAGGACCTGCCCCGCAATCTTTGGGCGGTCAGCTTGACCAGTTTCTTTATGGATATATCCAGTGAAATGGTCATCAACCTCGTTCCCCTCTTTCTTTCCAATTATTTGGGTGTAAAAGCCAATATCATTGGCATCATTGAAGGTATTGCAGAATCGACAGCTAGCATCTTAAAGGTATTTTCGGGCTGGCTGTCTGATAAATTAAAAGGTCGTAAGTGGATCGCTGTTGCGGGTTATACCATCTCTACGCTTGCAAAACCATTTTTTTATTTTGCCAACAGTTGGGGTATGATCGCGGGAGTACGCTGGGCAGACCGCATTGGCAAGGGTGTGCGAACCGCGCCGCGGGATGCACTGGTGGCTGATTCTATCAAACCGGAACAACGCGGCATTGCCTTTGGGTTTCATCGCGCCGCTGATACAGCTGGTGCTATGCTGGGTATTTTGATTGCAGCGCTGGTTGTTTGGCTGGCGCAGTCGAATGCTCTGGTGTTGGACATTTCGACCTTTCAAACTATCGTGCTGATCAGTCTCATCCCAGCAGTATTGGCTGTGCTTTCCTTGATAATTGTGGCAAAGGATGTGAAAGGAGCCAAGGACCTTGGCGCTCCCAAGATCACGCTTAGAGGGCTTGGTAAGCCTTTTATCACCTTCCTGATTATTGTTGGTATCTTTGACCTGGGTAATTCTTCGGATGCCTTCCTGGTGTTGCGAGCCCAGGACCGCGGCATGAGCGTATTAGGTATCCTGATTATGTTGGGCGTTTTCAATTTGGTCTACACTCTGGTCTCTGCACCTGCCGGGTCGCTTTCCGACCGCATCGGTCGCCGTAAAGTCATCATTGGCGGATGGATCGTCTATGCCTTAATCTATTTAGGATTTGGATTAGCGCAAACTTCCTTGCACATCTGGGCTTTGTATGTGGTCTATGGTTTTTATTACGGTCTGGCTTATGGTACAGCAAAAGCGATGGTTGCGGACCTGGTACCGATTGAGTTGCGTGGAACTGCCTACGGCACCTACAATGCCTTACTAGGTATTATTGACTTTCCAGCTTCATTGATAGCTGGTTTGTTATGGAGTGGTGTGGGGAGGTGGGAAGGGTTTGGTCCTTCAGCGCCTTTCTTCTTCGGCGCAGCCATGGCCTTGATCGCTGTGGTGGCGATGCTGCTTTGGAAACCAAAATTACCAGAAGTGCCGAACAGCAGCGGGGCATAATTTACTGGGAAGGTTTATGGCAGGATTGTCAGTCTATTCCTGACATTTCCTTGATAAGTAAAACTTTTTGCAAAACTTTTTGCAGCTTAAGTGCGTGGGTGCATTGCAAAAAGTTTTTGTGTGTAAACGACTCGTCTTTATCAGCAAAACCACAGGTAGTTTTCGCACGAATCGCAAGAATCGCAAGGATTTCTACACACCCCCCCCACACTGGTAAGCATGTTTTGAGGAGTTTTCGCAGTATCGTGTCCAGAGGGGGCATGTCTTTTGGATCGCAACGTTTTCTACACACCCCCTAACGAGGATTCTGTTGTTTTGGAAAATACTGGAGGATGAGGTCGTTTGTGTTTTCATTGCTACCTCTTTTCTGCCAGCTTTGTTGCACTTGTGAGTTGAATCCAAGTATAATAAAATGTTTGCTAGAGAGGGTTTACTATTTCTCTTATTTAACAAATTTATTTCTCGAGGAGTTACGATGATCGTTACCACAAAAAAATTGTTTGAAGCAGCTTACGGAAAGTACGCCATTGGTGCATATAACATCAACAACCTTGAACAGTGCAGGGGTCTTTTCCGCGGCAATTTGCAATCCCAGTCTCCCTTCATTATTCAGATCAGCAGGGGTGCACGTTCTTTTACCGATAAGCGCATGCTCGAAGGTATCATCCGCAGTGCAGATGAGGTTTTTCCCGAAGCTATCTTTGCTGTGCACATCGATCATGGCGATGAAGCAACATGTTACGATGCCATTGAGAGTGGAATTTACAGCTCGGTGATGATTGATGCCAGCCATGCACCTTTCGAAGAGAATATTGCTATCACCAAGCGCGTGGTGGATGCGGCGCATGCTAAAGGCATTGTTGTCGAGGCCGAGCTTGGGCAGCTGGGTGGCGTTGAAGAGCATATCAAGGTTGAAGAGGCAGCTGCCAAACTTACTGACCCCAATCAAGCCAAGGAATTTGTTGAGCGCTCAGGCTGTGATTCACTAGCAGTTGCTATTGGTACCAGCCACGGAGCATTTAAGTTCTCTGGAACGCAATCATTGCATTTTGATGTTCTGGCTGAGATCCAAAAGAATCTGCCTGGCTTCCCTTTGGTCATGCATGGTTCCAGCTCGGTACCGCAGGAAGAAATTGCCCGCATTAATGCAGCCGGTGGTGAAATTGGGGGTGCAAAAGGTGTGGATGCTACACAGTTTGCGCGGGCTGCCAAACTTGGTGTCACCAAGGTGAACATTGATACCGATGGTCGCCTGGTATGGACGCGTGTTCACCGTGAATTCTTCCGCGATCACCCAGAAAAGTTCGATCTGCGCGGTCCAGGCAAGGTTTTCATGCAGGCATATGCCGATTTTATCGAGGCAAAGAACAAATATTTGGGCAGTGCAGCCCAGCTTGAAAACGTGCGTAAAATGCTATCTCAATAAATAATTGAGGTTATCGCGCCTTCACGGTTTGATCTGGTGCCAGGATTTCAAACATATCCATGGTTTGTATAAGAGATGGGCAATCTACAGCAGCCAACCGGTTGAAATAGG
>JAUXFJ010000235.1 GCA_030620065.1 Anaerolineaceae bacterium | reverse complement strand
TTATATGCGCCGGATTTCGCAAATCCTGGGGCTTCCTGACTTTGTTATTCCGTTGAATGTGATATTGATTGGTTACCCGGGTGAAGAAAAGGCAGCCAGAACACAGTATGATGAGAAGCGGGTGCATTGGGAGAAATATTAATTTCTGGGTGAGCCGTCTGAAAGAAGAGATTTAATCCAAAGCTTCTTTTGATCATCATTTTGTGAATTGCTTTTATGACTCCAGATTTAGGGTGGAAGTCTGGAGAAGGCACATGAGTCCAAAAACTGGTACATGCGGAATATTTTTGTGGAATTAATATATGAATAAGTTAAGCTATCGTATGATCAATATCGGGAAGAGACCAGCTGGGCTGTTAGGTGTGGAGGAGCTTTTTTCAAGGCTCTATGATGGCAGTTGCAGACCTGAGGATTCCGATACAGGCGATAGAATTATCCGCGGTATTAGTCAGTATAATTTCATTCCTCAAGTGGCGATAAAAGATTATCGAGAAGCATTAATAGAAGAATATGCCAGGTATTACCAAAAGCGCAGTGGAGGAGAAGGGCTCGCGGCGATTGAGTATGGTAGCTGGCGTGGGTATCCACGTGAGCATATATCCTGGTTCCCAACAGTTTCGGCTGATTTATGTAATGCTTGCGGTAAGTGTCTTGAGTTTTGTTCCTATGGCGTTTATGCGTTGGCAGAAGTTGGAAGGGCGATTGTTGTGGAACCTTTTCTTTGCAGGGTGGGTTGCAGCTTCTGTGAAACTGTATGCCATCCCAAGGCGATACTTTTTCCACCGAGAAAAATGTTGGAAGATTATCAGCCAATAGGATAAATTAATGGCATACAGAATGGTGTAATGAGAATATTATCAGGTATGCTGTTTAGATTTTCAGACGCCCAGACTGTTTCAGAACATATAGCGCATCAATTGTGACCCAGGGATTGACATGCTTTTTGCTTACCCCGCCCCAATCTACAAGTGAATATTTAGAAGCTGTGGGATGAATCTGCCTGTAATAGCGCCCTTCTGCAGGGAAGACTCTGTTTGTGAGTTGCTTTGATTCCAACAGGTCAAGTGCATCGTTACAGCGCTCATCGTTGATGAAACCTGCTTCAGCAATATTCTTTAGTCCAAACAGAATGTCATAGTGCCAATAGAGGGGGTAGTGCAGCTTAATGAACTCAGGACGGATGACCTCGTTGGTGGACTGGCGTTTGTATAGGTGCCGCTTTAAGAATATCTCTGCGGCACGTTTCACAGCGGATCTTGCTTCAGCATCAGCTGTCATTTGAGCATATCGATTTAAAGCTCTCAGAGGCGTGATTGTTTCCATGAATGAAGAATTATGTGCTTTGGGATTTTTATCGCAATTCCATCCACCATCTGGCCACTGCCAAAGGAGAAGGTTCTTAACGAAAAGGGGTGTACGCTCGTCGGTAAGCCCCAGAGCCAAGGATGAGAACAGCGCATTAGCCTCCTGGCTGGCACAGCGGCGCGTCTTGCCCTCGATGGTCACAATCTTTTTTTTGTGTTCACTGGAAAAAAGCCATTCATATACTTGGTCGCGCAACGGGAGCAGGCGTTCGTCGCCAGGGGGATAGTCAAGTTCAGCGAGGGTTGTTAGTACCCAATGTGCGCCGTTCCATTTCTTATAGGGAGAAAATGGGATTTTACCTTGCGTATCTCTTTCTGACAACAAGGTTTGTATGCGTGGTGATTTACGTATTTGCTCCTGCAGCACTTTTAGTTTAGGTGCGGAGGTGTCTTCGTCAAATAATTGTGTAAAAGTTTTATAACGGATAGCTGCATCAGGGTGTTCTGTAAGAAATTGAATGAGGTTATTTGATATTTTGATCATCCTTTTGCTCCATGTCAAATCGTGGTTTGAATTACTGCCTTTGGTACCAAATAGATCAAGACCTAAGTTATGTTGGGACAAATCTTTATTTATATCAATTGTAAGATTATCCAGCAACCAAAGATTGCGCATAGCCATTTAATAAACTATAAATGCCTTTTGAAAATCCCTACCATGAGAGCAAGTGCATTGGGACGTTGGGAGCTTTTGGCTTAGCAGGGAAGTCACTGGCAAGGATGGCTGAAGTTAAGTTTACCAAGCATTGATCTGTTAATTATGATCAACCCATACTGAGTCTAATTGACGATAATCATCGGAAAACCCACCGGTAATCAAAACAGGTTCACCGTCTGGAAGACTGACATGAAAAAGTCCGCTTAAGGTTAGGAAAAGAAATCCTTTAGAATCAAGTTGCCATATTACCTGGTGTACTGGAGCGATGTTAAATTCTCGGATGAGATTGAAATCACTATCCCATAAATTTAGGATAGCTTTCTGAGAAGCAGAATCGCTTGAGTTAATTGTGAGGATCATTTGATGGCTTGGAGAAAAGGACAGGCTTTCTTGGTTTGGTGAAAGTTGAATTATGTTGCTCGCGAGATCCAAGCCGAACAAGTGTTGTTCACAGAATACGACCAAGGGGCAGCAATCAAGTGGTGAAACGATGATATTTGAGCAGTTCTCATCAATTGAAGTAGAGGAAACCTCACCATTTGGTAATATGTGGTTGATGATAGTTTCCGGGTTCTGCGGATCATCATTACGAAGGATGTGAATGACACCGTTTGAGTAGGCGTAATTCGTAAATGGACTATCAGTGATCAATTTCCAGGCAGCAGTGGAAATATCATATAG
>JAUXFJ010000050.1 GCA_030620065.1 Anaerolineaceae bacterium | reverse complement strand
AGCTTCTTTGATCTGCGCTTCTTCTATATTGATCTCAACTGCAGAGGCAATATAGAGAGAAGCCAATATTGTGAAAATATAAGCCTGTAATATGCCCGTTATTAAACTCAATGCAATCAGCGGTATTGGGGCAATAACTGGGATGAGTGAGAAGACGATTGCTACGATCAGATCGCTGCTCATAATATTACCGAAAAGGCGGATTGTCAGGGATAATGTTCTGCTCAGCTGTCCGACAATTTCAAGTGGAAACAGGTAGATTGGTGAAGAGAATGTTTTGATATATCCCCAGAGACCTTTTTTGCGGATACCAAAACAATGTACTGCGAAGAAGACAACCAGTGCCAGTGCAAGGGTGGTGTTGATGTCAGATGTGGGCGATTTTAATGCGGGGACGATGGATAGAATATTAGCAAAGAGAATAAATATGAATAGGCTTCCTATTAGAGGTAAGTAGGGATTCAGGTTGTCTTCATAAAGAACATCGCGGACAAGATCTGAGATAAACTCCAAGAGGATCTCAAGCAAGCCCGGTTTAAACTTCCGAATTAGGAGCATAATTAGGATAATGATGCCCATCATGATCCAGGTCATCACGACAGTATCCTTAATTGGCAGGCCAAACATATAAAACACGATTGGGTGTGTTGCTATATCCATAAATTATCCTTTCCCCACCTGTTTAGGGCGCATAGCTGTTTGGCGTGATATCCAAATCACAAAAGTGAATTTTGCCAGGTTTAAGCCTGATAAGTAAAGTAGGGCGAGGTAGATATGTTGTGACATTGCGATTAGGAGGATGAGTCCTATAAAGGTCCAACGTAAAAACGCACCACCGACCACGATCAAACGAGATTTCCGATATTCAGATGGTTGAATGAAATTCACACTCCATTTTAGGCTTAAAGCAAGGAGCACTTCGGTCAGAATACCGACCGTGAACCAAAAAATACTATGGGTCAAGTTCATTGTTCAGCTCCTTGTTCATTAGTTCTTGTGCACGACCCAGCCAATAATCCGATTCGATGAATTTGATCAGATTATACATACCGATAATGATTCCCAGCCCCAATAGAATGAGTGTAAAAGTATGCCCGGTTAGGTAATGATTATCGATGAAATAGCCAATGACAGGTCCAGCAACGATTGGCAAGGCTAGATCCCATCCCAGCGATGAAGCTCTGAGGTCCCTGCTGCTCAAGCTGACTGGGCGTTGTATATTCAAGTGCTTCAAATCTTTTTCTTGTTCCATTTCACTCATCTGGTAATGTTTCAACATATGTGTTTAGCTTGCTGTCAAGAGGCAGGTTGGTGGCTGTGGTGTTTTTCCCTTGTTCAATTTTCTCAGCTGCACCTGTTGTTAATATTCTGACTAAATTTTTCTCAACGCTAAGAATTCCGGCATTAATTGTTATGGTGTGGTCAGCGTTTTGGTTTTTATAGGCCAGTTTTCCAGACGATGTTAGAGCTATCATTGGGGTATGACCTGGGCGTATGCCAATCAAATCGCCATCTTCAAGACGGACATTGATCGAAGTTATATTATCTGCATTTAGGATGATGCGATCAGGGCTGAGGACCTTCAAGCTGAGGAGCTTATCAGACATTAGGTTCTCCATTTAGGGCGGCAATTTGCTGAGCCTTAAGCAAAGCATCTTCAATTGTGCCGACCATATAAAAAGCTTGTTCCGGGAGATTGTCGTATTTGCCTTCAAGGATTTCTTTGAATCCACGCAGAGTATCTTTAAGGGAGACAAAAACACCTTTGTTGCCTGTATAGGGTTCGGCTGAGAAGAAGGGTTGGGTCATGAACCTTTGAATACGGCGTGCTCTAATAACCGTGCGTTGGTCGGTCTCGCTTAATTCCTCCATACCCAGGATGGCAATTAGATCCTGCAATTCAACATAACGCGCTATTGTTGCCTTAACTTGCGTTGCGATCTGAAAATGATCATAACTGACAATTTCAGGTGTTAATAGCGTAGAGCTGGATTGCAGTGGGTCAATAGCTGGATAGATCCCAAGACTCACCAGGCGCCTAGATAATACGGTGTTGGCGTCCAGATGCGAAAACGTGGCGGCTACCGCGGGGTCGGTGATATCGTCTGCTGGAACATAGACAGCTTGAATGGAGGTCACACTGCCGTGGCTTGTGCTTGTGATGCGTTCTTGCAGTGTGCCCATTTCCGAATCGAGAGTGGGTTGGTATCCCATTTCGCTGGGTAGACGTCCAAGCAGTGCAGAGACTTCAGCACCGGCTTGAATATAGCGGAAGATATTATCGATAAATATCAACACAGGACGCTGTTCCTGGTCGCGAAAATATTCTGCCATGGTGAGAGCGGTAAAAGGCAGTCGTAAACGTGCACCTGGTGGTTCGTTCATTTGACCAAAAATAAGCACTGTGGATTTATCCATGTTTTGAGATTGAAGATCCAACCAGAGTTCATTACCCTCACGGCTGCGTTCACCTACACCCGCAAAAACAACAATACCTGAATGTTTTTGGATGGTGTTGCGCATCAGCTCGATCATTAATACGGTCTTCCCAACACCTGCGCCACCAAAAAGGCCAATTTTCCCACCCCGCGGGTAAGGTGTCAGAAGATCAATAGTTTTAATTCCTGTAATAAAGGGTTCGCTGATGACACGCTGTTCAGTTAATGGAGGTGAAGCAACATGGATGGGTTTGTAAAACTCACTTATCAATTCAGGTTTTTGATCGATTGTTTTCCCGACGACATTGAACCTTCTCCCCAATGTGGCTCGACCAACAGGTACTCGAATTGGTTCGCCCAAATCTTCAGCTAACAATCCGCGCTGTAAACCAGCTGTACTTCCCATGGCTATAGTACGCACAGTATTTGTATTAATGTGTTCTTGAATTTCGAGGAACAAGTTTTCCTCTTGGTCACGTTTGACCAAGAGGGCGTTATGAATGCTGGGGAGATTACCAGTGGGAAATTCCACGTCTACCACAACGCCGACAACCCTGACGATAATTCCTTGTTTCCGTTTTTCAATGAATGTTGTTTTCAACAATTAATTCCTAAAAGTAATGTAAGATGTTATCAAACCCCATCTGAATATTCCTGGTGGGTTTATGGACACGTTAACCAAGCTGTGAAAATAAGCACATTGACAATTATGCCTCATTTGGAGGGTTTTGTCAAATTTCGCATATATTAATAAGAAAATCCCCTGTAAAATGAGAAGAAGGGGATTTCTATTGCCTTTTAGTGGGATATTAAGACAGAAATCAATACTTTTGGTTTTATCGAAAAATGCTGATGGGCATTACTTTTACATTTTATGCGAGTTTTACAAACTCATCTTTCCCGACGCCACAATCAGGGCAGGTCCAATCATCTGGTAAGTTTTCAAAAGATGTACCAGGTATGATCCCGTTGTCCGGATCACCTAGCTCCGGGTCATAGATGTAACCACAAACAATGCATTCATATTTATCCATTTTCTTCTCCTTTAGTATTATATATTTATGGTGTTACAGTTGGCGAATCGATTGGTATGGGGGTTAGATGGAGCAGGTAGATTTGCGGTACCCAACCAATGCGTCCGTCTTCATCCATCACTTCCAACCAGACCAAGCCTTCATAAATCTGTATTTTGTACAAGACCTGAAGCAGCTGATTTTGCCTGAGGGTGGCAATAATTGGACCACCGGGGGATTGATACAGGTAATAGTAGGGCAAAAAGTGCGTTGGTATTATTCTCGCCAACCCCGGGGTTGGTGTATTGGTCGGCAAAGGCGTTGCAGTTGGTGTTGGCGATGCCGTAGGTGTGTATGTTGGTGTAGTAGAAGGTAACGGTGTGTAGGTTCTTGTTGGGCTGGGTCCAATTGTAGATGTAAGTGTTGGCGTAGGTGGAAGCAAGGGGTCCAGCCGCTCTGCGAGAATCTGATTAACTACTAATGAAATTGGCTGATTAAGGCGATTCACTATCGATTGTTGTAAAGCAATAACCTGGTCATAGGTTAATGGTGTGCTTACACGAATTGTGATATTCATCTGCATTTCTGCGTCTGAGTGTGTGATATTTAATTTAACCAGTTCGGCACCGTTCATTGATGCAACTTCCGTTGTCACAACCGTGTTGATCATTTGGTTATTTCTGGCTTGTTTAAAGAACTGGTAGCTGAGGAAAGAGAGAGATATGAGAAGAACCCCGGTTATTACCCCTGCAGCGATCAAACTTCTGGGAATCTTAGGGTCTTCTTTCGCCCTTGAAGGAGAAAAACCTTGCAAGAAGAAGACCAGCGTGGCAGCAAAGGCGATGGTGACTGCGTTAGTGATGAAAAGGAGCAAAGCTCCGCCTGAGATATCCCAACGGCCCATGGCAATACCAATCCCAATGGTGCACAAAGGCGGCATCAATGCAGTAGCGATTGCGACTCCAGGGAGTGCAGCTGAAAGTTTAGGATGTGTCATGGCGTATGCAGCTGCTAAACCACCGGCTAAAGCAATGATCAGGTCGTTAGGCGTTGGCTGTGTGCGTGCGAGAATTTCTTTTGGTAGTTCCTGGATGGATAAAGGAACAAAGGGTAAATAGATATTACTGAGAGTTAGAAGTGTCGCAAGTAAGACAGAAATCAGGGCTCCACGGATAATTGCTGTAAGGGCGCTTTGGGCCAGCTTTGAATTACCGGTTATTGATGCCATCCCAATGCCAATGGTAGGCGACATTAAGGGTGCAACAACCATCGCACCGATGATGACAGCCGGAGAATCGTTTATTAATCCCAGTGTAGCAACAGCGCTAGAAAGAATTACCATTAAGAAATAATCGAATTTGGGTGATGACTTTTCCGTAATCTCATCTACCAGTTTGCGTCTGCGAGTGCGCGGTAGAGCGTGAATATATTTTTCGATCCAGGAGAAAATGTCTTTGCGATCTTCCATAAAAATAATTTTACTCTGAAAAAGTAATCTTTTACAATGGATTAATAAATATCAGCCAGCTAACTTTCATTTTCTAAAGTATTTGGACCAATCAGGAATGATCTCAATACTAAATCTTACTTTATGAAATATGAAACACGTATTGGTACAAGCACGTGGCTGGTAAACGCAATTTGCCATGGGGCGGTCATGATTTGCATCATGGACATAGCAAAAGAGGTGCTTGTTTCTGCACCTCTTGTTAATGTTATTTGTTAGGTAATTATTTTCCTTTGATAAAAGCTTCCATATTATCTCGCGCTATATTATCTTCAAGTTGCTGGGGTGGTGTTTTCATGGAGTACGCAGAAGGGGCATTCAGTGGACCGGCTAAACCGCGGTCAAGTCCCAATTTGCAGCAACGGACTGCATCAATAATCACGCCAGCTGAGTTGGGGGAATCCCACACCTCAATTTTAGCTTCGAGATTGAGGGGTACATTGCCGAAAGTAGTTCCTTCCATTTTGATGTAACAGAATTTACGATCAGTTAGCCAAGGCACATAGTCGCTTGGGCCGACATGGATATCTTCTGGAGGGAGTTCATAAGGCAGCATGCTTGTCACTGCGCCGGTTTTTGAGATCTTCTTGGATTCTAATCTTTCACGCTCAAGCATGTTCATAAAATCTGTGTTACCGCCAAAGTTTAGTTGATACGTGTGATCAAGCTTTACACCACGGTCGACAAAAAGGCTAGTAAGCACACGATGCAGGATTGTGGCACCGACTTGACTCTTAATGTCATCGCCGATGATCGGTAAACCACGTTCCTTAAAACGTTCTGCCCAATAATCTGAGCTGGCAATGAAAACGGGTATCGCATTCACGAAACCGCAACCCGCTTCGAGAACCTGCTCGACATACCATTTTGTGGCCATTTCTGAGCCAACAGGTAAATAGTTGACCACAACATCGGTTTTGGTTTCTTTTAGAATACCTACGATATCTGCGGTCGGTCCGGGTGATTTCTTTAAGATTTGCGAAAGGTATTTCCCCAAACCGTCATGGGTCATCCCACGTTCTATTTTAATACCCATGTTGGGTACTTCTGCAAATTTGTAAGTGTTATTCGGATAGGCAAAAATTGCCTCTGAAAGATCTTTCCCGACCTTGGTATCGACAATGTCAAATGCGGCTGTAAATTCGATATCTGAAATGTGATAACCGCCCAAATCGACATGCATTAGTCCTGGCACGCGGTCATCTACTTTTGCGTTGCGATAAAAATGGACACCTTGTATTAGGGCGGATGCGCAGTTGCCGATACCGATGATCGCGACACGTACTTTTTTGTTCTCTTTGCTCATATATACTGGCCTTTTCATTGAGTGGTATTTGACTGGTAAGGTCAGTCATTATAACAGGTTAAAACTCATTGATATGGAAAAATTGGTGTAAAAAGAGGAGTTTACTTTTTGAGAAATGTGATTATGTCATGATTACCGTTGATCAATCAATCTAGTTCGGCCCTATCAAATGTACTGATTTGTTCTTCCTTAGTCTTGTCTTGATATAACTGCCAGGTTTCTAACCAAAAAGCTTTGTTGAACGGATGCATGTTCTTGTAGGGCATGGACGGGTTGAGCAGCAATCCCGTCTTTAAAGGCTTGAGGGTTTCGACAAATACCAGAGGGAAAATTGTCGTTTTCGATGGCCCTGTTGATGATGGCAGGTCTGCGCTTCTCAATTGTGGAATGGGTAAAGGAGCCTTCTGCAGAGTTTGATTTCGGGGGTAAGTTTTTGCTTAATGGCATAAAGAATTTGCTTCCTGTAACCGTTGTTAATGGTATGAATAGAAATAAGGAAAGTCTTGATACAGGTGGAAATTGACCTTTATACGTATATTTGCATAGGCTGTCTGTTTTGCCTGATCATTGATATACAATTGATTGTAAGTGAAGAGAAAATACGAGGTAAAATTATTGCACTTTGAAATGAAAAGGTTATTGCATAAATTATGAGATTATTAGACGTAGATAATAGCGAAACTGTACGAATCATCAGGCTACGCGGCGGTCACCGTATGGGTGAGAAACTGCGACAGTTAGCCCTCTTCCCAGGCACAAAAGTTAAAATTATGCGTCATGCACCGCTTGGAGGGCCTATTATGATAGAGGTGGAAGGAAGATCTGTTGCGATTGGGCGGGGTATCGCTGCACATATCATCGTGGAACGTATTTGATGAAGAATGCCCTTGTTGGACAACCGAATTGTGGAAAGAGTACTTTATTTAACCATGTAAGTGGTTATAAAGCTGAAACGGGAAACTTTTCTGGCACTTCCGTAACATTCACTGAAAGTCGCGTGAGGGTTTTGGGAGATGTCGTTGATCTTGTTGATCTCCCGGGGACTTATTCACTTAGCGGTTCGAATCCTGCTGAAAGAGAGGTCTTCAATTATCTAGCATCTTGCGAAACTGATGTCATTATAAATGTCTTGGATGCTTCATATTTAGCACTTGGTTTGGGGATGACTTTAGAGTTGTTGGAGCTGAATCGTCCAATTGTAATAGCGTTAAATATGATGGACGAAGCCGACCGAATGGGGATCCACATTGATATCCTTCAGCTTAAGAAGTTATTAAATGTACCGATTGTCCCCATGATCGCAAATCGCGGTAGAGGGGTGAAAGATGCCTTTATTGCAGCATATCATGCAGCGGAAAAGGGGATCATTCCACAGAGGCAAAAATTCCATCGTGATATTGAACACCAAATTATCGATATTAATAAACGGCTTGTAGATATAGATAGTTATCTTGGTGGTGAGGCTTTAGCAATTAAGTTACTTGAAGACGACTCTGCTATAACTGAAACAGTTATTAAGGAAAAGCCTGACGTTATTAAATTTATCGAAAGAAGCAGAAAGGTTATCGAAGAGACGCATGGGGAGCTTGCTGAATGGGTCATTAGTGCCGGACGGCATGGAAAGGCAGCGAACCTTGCAGCACAAGTTGTCAAACAGGGAGTTCGGCGCTTAACTATTCGAGACAAATTAGATAAGTGCCTGTTGCATCCTGTTTGGGTTTTTCCAGATCATTTATTCTTTGGGTGGCTTGATCGAAAAACCGTTGTTGGATGTGCTTAATGTTATGCAGAATTGGTTGATCTTGCAGATAAACAGCTCAGGTTTTCTTTCAGAAATTCTGGTTGGGCTATTGCAGGGAATTTCAGGTGGTATTGCAATTGTATTGCCTTATCTGTTACCCTTTTTGATAGGGTTGGGCATATTAGAAGATGTGGGTTATCTACCTAGAGTCGCGTTTCTCATGGATGCCTTAATGCATCGTATTGGGCTGCATGGTAGCGCTGTCGTGCCTTTTATTTTAGGTTTTGGATGCAATGTACCTTCTATTATGGCGACTCGGCTAATACAAGATAAAAAAGAACGTTTTATTGCTGGGGCTTTAGCAACTATGATTCCTTGTGCGGCGCGCCTAGCAATTGTATTTGGATTAGTTGCCTTTTATTTGGGGCCCTTTATCGCATTGTTAATATATATATTAGATTTGATTGTGATCGCACTAACAGGCAGGACGCTATCCAAGCTGCTTCCTGAGGTTACACCTGGACTTATTATGGAGATGCCCGTGTACCGTGTACCAACTGTGAAGGCGGTTTTTCATAAAGCTTGGTTCAGAATTCGGGAATTCATTGTCGAAGCGTGGCCAGTTTTGATCTTGGGTAGTGTAGTTTTATCAATATTTAACTATTTTAACCTAAGCCAATATTTCAATATTTTCCTGCGGCCATTATCATGGGTACTTGGTCTGCCGAGTGAAGTGGGCGTACCTTTGATATTTGGCATATTACGTAAGGAATTATCTTTGATCATGTTGGGGCAAGCTTTGGGGAGCATGAATTTTGCCACTGTACTGACACCCGTACAGATGATCACTTTTACCGTGTTTGTTGTTTTTTATATGCCATGCCTAGCGACTTTGGTTGTTATCCGCAAGGAATTAGGCAACAAAGCGATGTGGGCAATCATGGGAATCACGACTGTTGTTGCAATTGTTTT
>JAUXFJ010000150.1 GCA_030620065.1 Anaerolineaceae bacterium | reverse complement strand
CCTTGCTTTAAATAAATATCCCCTACCCCTTTATGCAGGATTTTGGTGAAGCTGCCCGCAAGCGCTTCCTCCGTCCCGCTTGGTTCCCAGGCTTCATTTGTAGCAGGTATAGCATTCATGTCCTCTTCCTTCACATCCTGCGCTTCTACTTCAAGCACACTGCCATCATCATCAAAAGCGATTTCCGGCTCCGCCTTGGGTTTTGGTTTGCGTATTCTGAACAGGCTGCGGCCGAAAATCATGTAAACGCCCAGACCGATCAAACCAGCCGCCCAGAGAATACCGGTGAAATTGTTGCCTTCGGAAATGTTTAAGAGAAGCTCAAAGAAAGCGCCGAAGACCAGGAACAGCACAAGTCCCAAACCGATCAAAAAACCAGCGACCGGGCGCAGTGGACGAGTTCCCTTGTAGCTGCTTAAAATCAGCAGACCAATCCCAACCGCCACAAGGATCAGCGCCCAAGCATAGGACCAGGTCGCCCAGAGGTCAAAGGTATTCTGTACGAACAGGATCAGACCGACCATGGTGATGATGCTCGCGGGAATTGCCAGGCCGGATGCCGATTTCCCGCCCACAAACATGGCAATGAAATAAGCTACACCGACCAGAATGACACCCAATGGCCACAGGAAACTTATGATGGAGACACCAAAAATCCGATCCGCCAGGAGCAGGATGCCGAGCAGGATCAAAAATATTCCTAATAACAGTGTTGAATTAATTCGTTTTTTCTTCGCCATTTTTACTCCTTTTCCATTATCGGATCGGATTAATTGTAACACTTATAGCCTGTGGCTTCAATTTAAGTCTGAGCAGGTTGAAAAACAACAGGCAGGTCAGATAGGATCATCAAATCGTCAAGGATGGTATTATGAGCATCCCTTCGTTCAGACAATTCGCTTTCCAGAACAACGTAATTCGGCAACGTAATGCCCCAAGAATCTTTAAACCTGGTAAATAATACGATTCGGCGGAAGCAATATTCCATCCGCGTAATTGTAGCTCGCCCCCTCATTTTTCCTCCTCGGCATAGCAATGTCGTACAAGATTCCCAGCATATCTGAAGCCCTAAGAAACAGGATTAGGACGGAGTGCCAAAGACACAAAGCCAGATATGTTCTGTTATATGAAGTTAGGGGTTCATATCTCGATTATCTTACCGGCCCCGCCTTCAATATACTTTTTAGGGTATAACTTCTTTATTTCTGACTTGAATTGGGTGCAATGGGTGGGGCATATAAACGCCAAATCTTTGATTAAATCGAATTCATTAAACCCATGCAATCCGCCAATAATCGCATAGGGTTTGCCGAACTGGGATGCCGCTTTAAAGATATTTTTAACCCCAGGATGAGAGCACCCTGCAATCACAACTATCCCCTTCTCAATCTTGACAGCCATAGATTGTTCCACCCCTTTAAGCTCGCCAGTTGAAAAGACATTTTCATGGATTGTGATAGCATTACTCACAGAAATTACTTTTTCCGCACCCCGAACTCTAAGCGAAGCAGGAACAAAAACCCTAACATCGCTGTTGAGCTTAAGAAAATCTTGAAGCCCACCCGTGTGATCGTGGTGAGCATGGGAGATAAAAACATCATCGATTTTAGCAGGATCTATATCAAGTTTTTTCATATTATCAAGGAGGATAGCGCTATTTGCGCCGGTATCAAAGAGTATTTTCTTGTTATCTGCCTCTACAAGACATGAAAAACCCCAATCTGCTCTGAGGCCTTCTTTCCATACCTCGTTATCATAAATTATGCTGACTTTCATCTTACCATCTCCTTATTCTGACTAAAAATGTGCGTGACAATTACTAATGGCAAATGGAAATCATACAAACTTCCATTAAATTTACCGTGAACTTCACATACTAGTAAGGTCACATTCTTGTTCTGCTCAAATTCTACAATAAAATTCTCAGCGTTCACTTTATAGATTTTATTATATTCTCAATTTGATGAGAAAACAATCAGATTCATCAGCCAAGGCACCTAACATCACGATTGTAATTATGCTCCATACATCTCTGCCTGCTCTAGCCATCCTATTAGCCCCTTATGTCATCTGTGCAATCTTTCATCGACGCTCCCATCAGGAAGCATCCAATCCGGATGAGACTCTCCATTTTCCTCCATTTGATAACGAATACAACTCTCCCAATCTCCTTTACAATATAGTTCTATCCATTTCTGGTTCAATTTTCCTTCCTCATAAAATCTCCTCATTGGACATACAGGATACCACTTGCAATCTTTGAGCAGCACATTCATCTTACAATAATTTCTTATTATCTCTTCCTGAAGGGGATTATTATGAAGAAGCGCCGCAGGATGCTGCAGAGGAAGTATCTTTCTGCCTTTAGTCCAAAATAACTTGCCATAAACTTTGTGAGATTCTGTTCTGGATAGCAAGGAAAGAGCATATTTCTCAAATATATATTTGCTTGCAAAATAACCCAATGGAATTAGTATTTTTGGATTTATCAATTCTATTTCTTCATTTAGGTACCTGCTACAAATTTCAATTTCATCCTGCTTTGGCTTCCGATAGTTGGGGAGCATACACTTTATCAGATTCGTCATGTAAATTTCTTTTCTGTCGATATCAGCCATTATTAGCAAATCATCCAATACTTTCCCTGAGGGCCCAATAAACATTTTTCCCTCTCTATCTTCATTCTCTCCAGGCGCTTGGGCAATTAGCATGAGTTTGGCGTTCAAATTTCCTTCCCCACACAGAACATTTCTTCTGGTTTCACACAATCGGCATTTGCAACATTTCTGTATCTCTTCATTTAGCGCCACAAATGACATCATAATGTCACCAACCTTAGTCGTAGGGTGCAGTCGCTTTTTGACTGCGCCATTCTTTTATTCACCAAACTCCAATGTATTCATCTCTTCTCTGTGAACCCCACCCCAATCGCATTCATAATATCCAGCTTTTACAAGCTGGTGAAAGCTTGACCAGTATCAAACAAAGCCATAACAGGTTTTACTAGTTCCTCCAACTCTCCTGGAGGTTCCAATCCATATCTAAGCATGGCTTGATACGGGATAAATGCAATTATTCCTGGATAGTCCAATCCAGGAGAATATGCGGCTGCTGTTAGGTAGCTGCTAAACCTGGTCTTACCCGGATTAACATTCACTTCAATATAGTGCGGACCAGTGGAGTCATATCTCATATCAACTCTGATCATGTCTCTGCACCCAATCTCTTTGATGATTCTCCCAACATCGGAATATATCCTTCTGATGATTTCTGGCGGAAGCTTTGCAGGTATCTTTAGATAGTAGAATGTTTCGTTTTTTATGGCGTGAGTTAGGAATCTAAACCTTCCCTGCGCAACAGCTATCTGGCATAAATCAATCTCTGTTATTGGCAGTTCGGCTACTCTTCCATCGTGAGAAATAAGCATCGGCACTGTGAATTCTCTTGTGCCCTCCCCTCCGATGTACCTTTCTACGAGAACAGGCTCAGCGAATTCGTGGTGTATTCGTTTAACCCTTTCTCTTATTAATCCAAAATCATCGGCAGAAACGACAGAGAATTCATCTATCCCTATGCTGTCTCCGTGAAGCAATGGCTTTATTATGACATAGCCATCCCAATGACCATGTTGGTAGATTGGCGAATGATTGCCAGGAGAAACGACATAGGATTCAGGGGTTGGCAACCCAAGCCTTCTAAAAACATCTTTGGTTGCCTCTTTATCGAGACCTATACCTAATGCTTCAGAGCCTGGTCCAGTGTGCATCATCTCAACCTTTTCTATGACACTAACAGTGAACGGGCGCTCAGCAGTCAACTTCTTGCCAGGATCAACTGGCATGAACTCATTCAGCCAGAACACCAAAGGCCCTGCGTGTTTGTTCATGATTTCTTTGAGTCTGAACTCGAACGCGTCGTCAGTTTTGACAGGCAAAACGGTGTTGCCTGTTTCTTCCAACAATCCAGCCACGTACTCCACAGTGTCCAGACTTTCCCAAAAAGTGGTATGCTCTTCAGGTGTGTATCCCCAACGCGGGTCGTAAGTCAGGACGATATTCATCTCAGATTTCTTCTTAATTTTTTTGGTACCCAACTAATTGATATGTTGCCAAAACCCCTGCATAATACTCACTTTAATATATTATACAACACCATCCTCACCCTGATATTAACAGTCAAATTGCTTTTATAGCCTTCCCCTGTGAACCGTTTGATGCAGCATAGACCTCAGAACCGAACCGTTCTCCTTTTTCCTTTATGATCTGGCTTTTGCTACCACATACACATATTGCAACGGAGCACTACCTGTATTCACAACGTTGTGCTCTGTTTCCGGCGGACAGTAAGCCATAACTCCTTTGCCAATCGCCAGTGCATCTTGCCCGTTAGAGCGAAACTCACCCTGCCCCTCCAAAACTATTATCAGTTCCTCATAATCCCCCGTGTTGTGTACTCCCACCGAAGACCCCGGAAGCAGCTGCACCAAACCGGAACGCATGCTCACGCTTCCCGGAGGACCACCAAGTATCCGCTGATAGCCTGTCTTTGTCATGTCGAGATGAATTGCTTTCGGTTTCAATTCAATCTTCGCTTCTCTTTCCATATCCACACCTTTCTGGACCCTTTCCAATATTAAAGATAAACAATTGTTTTTATATCCCAACTAGCATAAACTTCGATCATAGTCAAAGCTGTTCTGGTTTACGCAGGG
>JAUXFJ010000216.1 GCA_030620065.1 Anaerolineaceae bacterium | reverse complement strand
CCAGCCTGCATTGCAATACACCCATCGGCTATGCGCATCGCCTGAGAGCCTATTGCATTAACAATAGACCATAACTTTGCGCCTTTTTTCCGACCCTCTTCCATTGCCGCCAGCGTATCGGCAGTCTCTCCTGATTGGCTGATGGCTAAAACAACTGTATTCTCATTAATTATAGGATCTGAATAGCGGAACTCGGAAGCTATAACAACTTCTGTTGGTATTCTTGCAATGTTCTCTATCATTATCTTGCCAACCATCCCAGCATGCGCTGCTGTACCGCAAGCCGTGATGAAGATCTTTTCAATCGACTGTGCATCCGCTTTATCAAGATTAAGGCCGGGGAGAACAACCCGATAATTATCAAAATCTACTCTGCCTGCTAATGTATCGGTAAGTGAACGTACTCGCTCATGGATTTCTTTTTGCATAAAATGACGATAATTTCCTTTTTCGGCTGAAATTGGATCCCAGGAAACTGTTTGAATATCAGGTTCAACAGTTTTTCCATCCAAGGTCTGTATATGGAAATCACCTTTTGTTATCACAGCCATTTGAAATGATTCAAGAAAAACGACCTCTCGAGTATGTTCAAGAATTGCAGGCAGATCAGAAGCAATAAACATCTCACCCTCTCCGATACCAATGACAACACCACCTGCATTCCCGATTCTGGCAGCGATAATTTTATCGGGTTCCTTTGACGATAAAACAACAATGCCGTGCGCACCTTTTAATTCTAAAAGCGCTTTTTTCACAGCGGTCTTAAGGTCAGAGTTTACCGCATAGTACTTTTCAATGAGGTGAACAATCGTTTCTGTGTCCGTATCTGATTGAAACCGGACACCTTCTGCAGTAAGTTCTTCACGAAGGGTTAAATAATTTTCTACGATTCCATTATGGGCAAGTACAATTTCACCCGTCGCGCCAATATGAGGATGTGCATTCCTCTCATTCGGTTCTCCATGAGTTGCCCAACGGGTATGACCAATGCCTATCTTTCCATGCAAAGGATCATTGCGTACCATTTCTTCCAAGTGGATAAGTTTTCCAGCATCACGTCTTACTTCAATCTGCCCATCTTCCAGTACAGCT
This sequence comes from Anaerolineaceae bacterium, assembly GCA_030620065.1. GTDB lineage: Bacteria > Chloroflexota > Anaerolineae > Anaerolineales > Anaerolineaceae > JAUXFJ01. Next base: position 2,315 of record JAUXFJ010000216.1, on the reverse strand, counting down.
ATTCCCGCTGAATCGTAGCCCCTATATTCAAGCTTTTTCAAACCACTTAAGATAATCGGGGTCGCATCTTTTTCGCCAATATAACCTACAATACCGCACATAGTCTCATACTCCTGAGCATTTTTCATCTATCAAGCAGAGTCACAGCAACGAGCAAATCTTATTTGCTTATCGATGCATGATGTATTCAATTATTTGTTTCAGGAAATCAGATGAGGCTTTCATCTGGGGGGCATCCGCCGATCTCTCGATTTTCCCAACGTATATTGGTTAACCTTACCCTGCGGTAAGGAACCCCCGTCCTCGTCACCCATAAAATACATTTGATAATGGGCCTGGCGCTTTAACTCCTGAATTGATATATTAATCTCATCCTTTATTTTTAGTTTTCCGTTATTATAATAACGGAATTATACCTCACTATATCAAAACCGGAGAGAACTATTATGAAAAAAGTAAAACCGACAAGATCTCTATTTTCCAATCTGGGATTAGTTACAATTCAATTTGTTATCATCGTTTTAGCGTTTCTTGTAGGTTGGTTTGGCTACCAGTACTATACCTTGCACAATAATGATTTAAATCTCTTGATCCAAGCCAAAGATATTCTAAATGAAAACTCTTTAGCACCTCTCCCAGATGAGACCAAGCTTCAATACGGCATGATCCGAGGTATGATTCAAACGATTAATGACCCATTCACCTGCTTCGTTGAACCTCCTGAGCAGGAACTACATACTGAGCAGCTGGCTGGCAGATACGGCGGTATTGGCATCACGCTAGAGCAGGATAGTGAAGGTTATTGGCTCGTTTATCCCTTTCCTGATTCACCAGCTGAAACAGCTGGACTTTTCAAAGGTGACCGGCTGCTTTCGATTTCTGAGCTTCCAATTACAGCACAAATGGACTCCAACAGCATTCGAGCACTCATACATGGACCTGTGGGGGAAAAAGTTCATCTAACCTTAGCACACCCTCCCTTATATCAATCTTACGACCTTTCGATAAAACGTGCAGAATTCGCTATTCCTTCAGTTACCTGGAATCTCATGCCTGACGCGCCCCAAATTGGCATTTTGCATGTAAATATCATTGCCAATACAACAAGCAGCGAATTGATCAAAGGTATCGAAGCTCTTAAGACCCAAGGCTCAGAAGGCTTTATCCTGGATTTGCGTAATAATGGCGGTGGCTTGGTCGAAGCAGGGATTGATATCGCACGGCTTTTCACGGATGAGGGTTTGATCATCAATGAGCAGTTCAAAGGCGAGGAAATAAAGTCTTATACCAATCCTAATAAAGGAGCATATTTTAATCTTCCCTTGGCCGTTTTAATCAACCAAAACACTGCCAGTGCTGCTGAAATTGCAGCTGGAGTGCTCCAAAGTCAAAAACGAGCTCTTCTTATAGGCACCCAAAGTTATGGAAAAAACTCCATTCAATATGTCTTTGAACTCATCGACGGATCAAGCATCCATGTTACAAGCGGACGCTGGTGGATACCAGATTTGACCTTCCCTCTTCAACCGGATATCTTAATTCAAGATGACCCAAACGGAACGCTTGCGCCATTAATAGCCATTGATGTCTTAACAAAATAGCCAACATCACTTTATTAATACAATTTACTTAATTCATTCATTTTCAAGCAATTTGGCATAATCTTCCAGATTATCCACATCCAAAGCCATCAGACTGTCAACCCATTCGACATATTCTGGATGATACTTGGAAAACAATACTCTTCCCCCTTTATCGCCTTCAATTCTTTGTAAATCATGGAAAGTTTCCCGTGAGAAATAAACCGGTGTACTTCGCTTTCCATTTATTAACGGTGTAATCGCAGGATCCCCTGAAGTATAAGCGCACTCCACAAGAGACCTAATCAAACTTACAGATATCTGCGGTTGATCAGCCATAAGGAAAATCGCTCCCCCACTACTTTCGCCTAAACTTCCCAGGCCGGCTTTTACTGAACTGCTCTGCCCAGATTGCCAGTTTGAATTAATTATCACCTTAACAGGTAAATACCTTAAAGCCTCAACAACTTCATTCTGATAGGCACCTACAATTACTTCTACGGGATCTAAACTTGAAATTAAAGCCGTATTTACAACTTGAGAGATAAAGGTGCCTCCATGCCAAGGAAGCAGCTGCTTTGGAGTTTTGTATCGCAGGGATGCCCCTGCCGCCAGGATCACTCCAGCAACAGGATGATAACCGGCATAGACTTCCCCCATTTTCCCTAGTGAGGAAATACCCACCCGTGAATAAATTTGAAGTAAATCTGACGCTAAATGCCCCCCCACTGCTTG
>JAUXFJ010000057.1 GCA_030620065.1 Anaerolineaceae bacterium | reverse complement strand
CAGTAATTTCAAGAGTACAATCATCTAGCTGAAAAATCGATCGGCGTCCACCAGCCAGCTTGAGGTTCACATCTGACTCTGGAAGCTTGTAATGCGGTTGACCTCCCGGCAAATGACTGTAATCGTGGTTCTGATGCACGATCATTACAGCCTCTGTCGCATCCACCGTAGGGTAACCACTCTCGCGTGCATGGAAAATCATCCAATTATCCCAACGCGCCCTGCCGATTGCAAAATCAGGTACTTTTTGGAAACAGCTCCGGGGAAAGACAAAATAATCGCTCCCCGTTCGAGGGTGTAACTCACCATCTGCTTTTACCCAGCTGATCAGCTCATCCACCCAACCCTCATTAAAGTTGAGCTGCCTTTCCACCAGCAAATCCCAGCGCTGACCGATCATCAAGAATTTATCCCGTTGATCACCTACCACCTTCAAGGCGGATAACAGATCAGGCATCATCAATATATCAGCATTGACATAGGCCAGATAAGGGCTTTCGTTTTGTGCTCGCCCAAGGTCAAAGATGGAACTGATCAAGGGTGTTCCCAGTGCATTGGTGCGGACATCAGGGAGATGTTTCATATCCAACTCTGCAGCTACTTCAGCCATTCCAGTTTCGTTGCCGATCATCACCACCTCGACTTCATCCCCCAATGCCAACCATGAGCGCAAAGCATTGCGCTGGATCAAGTCAATGTGGGGGTTGATAAAAGGTTTTGGGGCAGTGAATAAAGTCAGCAAAGGCATACAACCTCACTTCTTATCCGTTTCGAGCGGTAGCCAGGCGCTATGGGGGAAAGCTTTTTGTACAAATTTGCGATATAGAAATCCTAATTGTCGCTTTCTTGAAACCTGATGATCTGGCTTAATCTCAGGCACCGAAGTCTTTTCTGGTAGTGGTTTTGCCAGGAGCGTTAAATAAAGCTTCAATAGCTTTGACCGATGATACCCATGGGCTTTAACCGTCAAGACCTCAAAGCCTGCTTGCTGAACAAGCTCTCGCAGGCTATGCGGCGTAAAACAGATTAAGTGGGCAAGCTCATAACTATCGTGGGCATAAAAATTCGGCACCCCAATCAATAAGCGGCCGTCTTTAGTCATTAAATCCTGACTCAGCGTTTTTAGTGTACCCAGAGGGTCGACCAAATGCTCCAAGACGTGCATCAAACTAACCAAGTCAAAACGCTTCGGTTTTGCGTTGACCAGTTCTTCAAGAGAGGAGACCATATGCAGCCCCTTTGATTGAGCAAAGCTCCGGTAAACCCGCCCCGGCTCAACGCCGGTAACCTGGCATCCGTATGCAGCTTTGAACGCATCCAATAATACCCCTGCTGAGGCACCAATATCCAGAGCATTCCCAACCGAATTTAAGCCCTTATCTTTAAGAAACGTGATTGAGTTCAAGGCGCGCCTTTTTTGTACCCACAGGTCCTTGGGCGTGGGTTCCTCTGACTCCTGGTAAACCCTGCGGTATGTCTCCTGATAAAAGCTTGGATCGGCTGCCGGGCTGTCAGCGGCATGCTGAAATACCAATCCGCAGGTCGCACATTGATAGTATGTCAGCGAGTAGCCAAAGGATTCCTCCTGATGGAATACATGTGCGCGTTTGTCACTGCATAAGGGGCAATTCTGATCAGTTTTCTTATTTGCATTCATAAGAGTCAGTCCAGTACATCAAGATACCTTAACATTATCATCTACCAAGCTCTCCATGCTTGTTCTGCACTTCGCTCCAAATAGACCGGCTAGCCATCTTTGACGCGCGCATCGGTATCTTTGAACGTATTATGACGGATATTAGCATTGATAGCTTGCCATTCAGGGTGCTTTTCACTTTTTTCTAGCAAGTCTTCTAGAGTGAAATCATCGCTATTATTAAATGATGCATATATCTCCCGCAAAAGCGCCAGGTCTGCTGGCGTATCCACCGTCCAACGAAAATGTCCATAATCCGGATCGTGATCGACCAGAACAATCTTAAAACGCCCTGGTTCATCATAAAGATACGGCATCACATGTTCACGTTCAAACTTGGCTTCGGCTTCGTTCCAGGCGCGTTTAAGTGCATTAAATGAACACACTTCTGTATCTAATCCAATCGGTGTCGTCCTCGTGAATGGTGGCGGTAAACGATTGGCAGCGAAATCTGCGCCTGAATCAAAGAAAGCCTTTATAGTGCGGTCAATCTCACCCGGGTCGATCACCGGGCAGTCGGCAGTCAAACGCACAATCACATCTGCTTTAAACAGCTTTGCCGCCTGATAATATCGATCCAACACATCGAAAAGATTACCCCTGTAGCAGGGATAGCCTCGTTTTTTGCAAAATTCAGCGACAGGGTCGTCCGAAGGGTCTGTCGTGGTTGCCACCACGACTTGATCAACCAGCTGCGCACGTCGTGCCCTCAAGAGCACGCGTGTCAGCATTGGCCGCCCACCGATATCCAAAAGTATCTTCCCTGGCAATCGGCTGGAGCTCATCCGTCCTTGAATAATTGCAACAACATTCACCTTCATTTATACATGCACCCTGAAATCCACCAAATCAAACGTAAGTTTACGGCAATGAAAGCACCTGGAAAGAGCTCACGCTTTGATCAAAATCTGGTAAACGTGTATCAAGCTCATCTAGTGTTGTAAAGAATGCCACAATCCACAATTTCGAAGAATCATTGAAAGCATAATATGCCTGTGCTGTTATAACACCGGCGTTCTCACTTTTAGTAAGCAGACGGAGTGTGTCACGTCCGTCCATTTCAATAATTTCCTGCTCAAGCGTGTCCGCTTCTTCGCCAATGAACAAGTTAGTCAATGACCTTATTAACCATAGAGATAGCCCGGCAAATTCTTCATTTTTTAAAACAAGCACGCTAGTTTGGGCACTTTTCTGACTCTTCGAATCAAATGCCCACAGCATGATGTCATCCTCATATTGGCCGTAGAGCGATTGAGCATCTGCAGCCCCTTCAGGGTCAGCCATAGCTGACAATGCATCAATCAGGATAGGCAGATCGTTTTCAATGTCACCCAATACATAGCTTCCCGGAAGCATAATCTGCACCCCACGGCTTATATAAGGCGTAAAGACATCCGAAACTCCTTCCGCTTGTTGAAGAGGAAGGGATTCCTCGTGTTGTACTTCTTCAACCTTTGGCGATTCCAGTGGTTCTTCAATGCTTGTTTCTTGTTGAATTGCCTCCTCAGTTGGCCTAACGCCGAAAGGAAACCGGCAAGCTAAGGCTGGTAGAATGAAGATCAACAAAAAAAGTAATGATAAGTATTTGCTTTTAGTCATATTCACACCTTTTTATATTTAAACTCTTTTTCAAGAACCTCATATGCCATTCTTAATATTTTGAAGTTCTTGTTCCAGTCAGCTTTATTTATTGCTAATTGCCTGGCAGCTAGTTGCATGCTGGTTAACGTCTTACTATGATAGGCACTGACCATCGCATCAGCGAGGGATTGGGCATTGCCATCTTTGAATAGCCAACCTGTTTTTCCAGGCTTGACCCATTCCATGTTGCTTGGAATATCTGACACCAAAGCCGGCCGGCCGCAGGCTAAGGCTTCCATTAAAGATACGGAAGAACCATCTATGTGAGATGGGCTGACATATAAATCAGCGGCACAATAATAGCCTGGCAAGTCATTATAACCGACTCTGCCTCCAAAAAAGACCCTGTCACTCACCCCACCTTCAGTTAGGACACGGTAGATCTCATGTGCTTGTGAACCATGCCCCAGCATAGCAAGCCTCAAGTTGGGTTCATCTTGTGCAGCTAAAACAAAGGCGCGTGCCAACACGTCCATCCCATAAATCGGCTCCCAAGCTCGCAGTCCTAAAATTACAAAATATTTCTCCCAACCCATCTCGCGCCGCCACTTTTCTGCTGCTTCTGTGCCACTTTCAACCGAAAAATATTCGAGGTCGACACCCCAAGGGAAAAGTATCATCCTGTCCCGTGCATATCCAAGACGTTCAGCTTTCTCAGCCACGGTCTCGCAATCCACTGCCAGTCTATCGCTGTGTTTCAGTGTATAGTTTGTAACCCAACGCCATATTCTTCCACGCTCCACATCCCTTAAGATATCATAACCCCAAGACATGCTCAGCAATGGCTTGAAACCCGTAGCTGCTGCTAAAAACGCCGCGCTTTGGATCGGCCCTGCATGGATCAGGTCAGGTTGGATTTGCTTGATGAGCTTCTTCAACCTGGGTAATAAACGCAGCAGATCAATGAATCGGAAATCACGCCGGCACGCCTTCCACTCAACTTCAGTAACACCTGGCGGTGTAAGTAGAGCCTGACTTCCAGCCTCCAAACGCAGCGCGTAAACCTCATATCCGCTGCCGGAAATTGCCGTCAGGAAACGTTGGTCATGAGGAGAATCAGAACGTGTGAAATAGAGAATTCGCATATCAATGCTTAACCTGTTTGTTCAGCAAGCAATTTATCCAAAATGAATCCAGCGTAGCCCCTGTCCAGCCTCAAGGTCCTGCAGCGCTTTGGTTCCGATAACTGCATCAATTTCATACGGACTGATCGCACCAGGCGTTGCAGGACGCAGGACAACAATCATCTCACGTGTCATCACCTCGCCAGCTTTGATATCACGAGCTGCCCTCAAGCAGCGCCGCTGGATCACGACTGTCTGCTTTTCATTGCCCGCGATAAATTTATCCCCAGAACCCATCGCGCGTTCCAGTTGGCGTATGTTTTCAACCATATCCGCCCAAGTCTGTGGGTTCATTGCAAATGGATGGTCAGGACCCTCACGGTCGTTATCATCTGTGAAGTGCTTTTCAATCACCTTCGCACCCAAAGCCACAGCGCCTAAAACGCATGCATGACCATGGGTATGATCAGAAAGTCCAAGGATCACATCCGGGAACATACTACGGTAAGTATTGAGTACATTGAGGTGAATGTAATCGTAATTCCCCGGATTAGCTGTGTAGTTGGTATTACACTGCATCAAAACAAGCTGCGGGTTTATGCGCAGTATGGCACGCACCGCACGTTGCACATCGCAAATATCCGAAGCCCCTGTAGCCAGCAGCACCGGCTTACCTTTTTCTGCCATCCGTTCACAAGCTTCGATCCAGGTGATATCACCTGACCCAATTTTGTAGGCAGGTACAAAGGCATCCAGCATATCAATCGCTTCAAAATCATAGGGTGATGAAAAGTAATCAATCCCTGCTTCGTCGCAAGCCTCTTTTAAGACTGGTGACCAGTCAAAGGGAACAGAAGCACCAGCATATACTTCAACAACTGATTTTTTCCATTTCGCCTGATGGGATACCTGCCCATTCATGTGTGTGAAGCCATAATCAGAAACGATCTTGGTAGCACGGAAGTTCTGGAACTTGGCTGCATCAGCACCGGCTTCTTTTGCCAAACGGATAAGCAATTTCGCGCGTTCCAAACTACCATCGTGATTTGCGGCAATATCAGCAATTAAATATGTCGGATGCTTGCCACCGACAAGCTTGGAACCAATCTTGATTTCCATAGCCACCTCCAAAGATTTACGATATTCGAAATGTCAAAACCCTGCTTTTCTCACTAACGATATAACAATTTGTAAATTATTAAACACTTTATAAACAAGCTCGCAGTTGTTTGGGAATGTCATTTTGATAAGCCTGATAAAAAGCTTCCAATCCTTCAGCCTGCTCAGGCAGCACATGCCCCAGATCGTTTTGGAGTTTATCAACTTTCAACGTTAAACTTAGTGAACGCTGTGCTAGTAAACCAGCATTTTGCACTGAAATCGGTGTGATTAAGTTTTCATCAAAACCAAAACGTCTCGCAATCGCCAATCCAAAGGCATATTTGCTCAATGATTCCGTGCTGAGAACGTGATAGACCCCATACAACTTCTTTGCTACCATTTCCAACAAAATATCTGCCAACTGCGCCACATATAAAGGACAAAAGAGCACATCCGTGAAACCCTTAATCGGATTACCCGCTTGCAAATTATTAAAGAAGAACTCTGCCAGGCTGCGCACACCCGATAAGCTCCATCCATAGAAATTCACTCGCGCAATGATTGCACTCGAATTGGCTTCTTGCTCAGCTAGTTCACCAGCAAGTTTACTTTGAGCGTATACACCTAATGGAGAGGGTTCATCCTCTTCTGTGTAGTCGCCACGCTGCCCATTAAATACAGCATCCGTTGATATATGCACAAGGTTGATCTGACGTTCAGCCGCAATCTGGGCTAAACGCCCTGCAGCGTCAGCGTTAAGTCGTTGCGCCAGACCTGGATCGGCTTCTGCAGCTTCCAGGTTGGCCAAAGCCGCGCAATGAATGATCAGATCAGGTTTTATCTCAGTGATGCGTGCCGCAATACTATCCAACTCGCAAAGATCAACTTGCTGTATGGAAAAAGGGGCATGCTTCAGGCCATGAGTATGCACCCAGCCGGTAACTCTAAACCCTTGTGCCACAGCTAATAGCGACAGATTCAAACCCAGCAATCCGCTGGCACCTGTCACAAGTAAATGCGTCATACAAGTTTTCCCTGTTTATAATCCTCTTCAATGGGGGCGATGATCTCATTGATTTGTTCTACATTCAACCAATCACTATTGGTATTACTGACGTAGTTGAATCCTTCGGGGAGTGGCTTTCCACGCCCTTCCCATTCATGGCCAAACCAAAGTGCAGCAGCTGGTTGTACCACATACATATCCTCTAATTCAATCGTTTGCCTTGCTTCATCCTCTGAAATTAAAACCTCATGAAGTTTTTCTCCTGGTCGGATACCAATAACTTCTAATTCGGCTTCAGGTGCAATCACCTTTGCCAAGTCAACCATAGTCATACTGGGAATCTTGGGCACAAAAACTTCGCCGCCCTGCATCTGCTCAACGCAACGGATCACAAAACGTACGCCCTGCTCTAAGGAGATCCAAAATCGTGTCATGCGTTCATCCGTCAGGGTAAGCTTACCGCTATCGCGCTGTTTAAGAAATAAAGGTACGACACTGCCGCGCGACCCAACCACATTCCCATAACGCACGCAGCTAAACCGCGTTTTCATACCGCCGGCATAGGCATTGCTCTGCACCATCAACTTTTCAGCCGCGAGTTTCGTCGCACCGTATAGATTAACCGGATTCACTGCTTTATCTGTGCTGAGCGACAGCACCTTTTCTACACCGGTCGCCAACGCAGCATCAACCACATTGCTAGAGCCGAGGATATTGGTCTTAATCGCTTCCATGGGGTTATATTCGCAGGCTGGTACCTGCTTCAATGCAGCGGTATGAACAACAATATCCACGCCCTTCAACGCACGGCATAAACGGTCTCGGTCACGCACATTACCAATAAAATAACGCAAGTTCGGCTGGTTAAAGCCGCTTACACGCATTTCATGCTGCTTGAGTTCATCACGGCTAAAAACGATCACTTTCGCAGGATGGTATTCTTTAAGCAGAATATCAATAAACTTCTTCCCAAATGATCCCGTTCCTCCGGTCACAAGAACAACCTTTTTTTGCCAATCCATAGCACTCTCCTACAACTTGTTAATAAAATCTACTTATACTTCAACAGACTCTGGTTTTTTCATCACGATCAAAGGGTACTGCCCTTTCTCACCAAAGAAGCGTGGAAACCATTCTTCCAACCGATAAAGAACCTTCAACCAGAAGCGCCCTCCCCACGCAGGCTGGATCATGGAACGCAAAAATCTAACACTGACACTGCGCCATACCAAAATCCTAAATGGTACCCGGCCTTGTAAAGTCTTTTTCAACCAATTAGCATCTATCTTGTGAACAAACGTGCCAACAGGTTTTTCTTTCGTTTTTTCTACTACACTGTCATTATCTATAGATGCAGGATCTTCCTTCAACAAAGTGGCATCAACTTCCAGCTTTTTTGCTTGTTTAGAGTTTAATCTGTCTGCAATCCTCATCAGCAGTGTCATACGCGTCATCCAAGGTGAAATTGTCCAGCCATCAACTGTAACCATCGCTCTACCCGGCTTCAAGCGTTTATATAGGTTTTCATATGCTGCCACCTTTTCCTCCATGGGCAAATGGTGGATGGTGTGTAGTGAAACAATGCCATCAAACACTTCGAGTTTGAAGGGTAACCTGGCGATATCTGCCACCACATACAAACCTTTTTCACCCAGGCGTCCTCTGGCCTCCTTGAGCGCAACGATTGAGATATCCATACACACCCGTCGCTTATAACCCTCAGAATAGGTTACATACTCCGGGTACTGCACAGGGCCCGAACCTGCGTCCAATAAATAGTCACCAGATTTTGCAAGATGACGCTTCACACGCATATGACAACGGTGTATATATTCCCGTGAGACTGGACGTAAATCCTCATAACGGGCATTCTGATACAAGCCCTCACCAGCCATCTGCCAGCCCACCTGATCATAGAACTGGCGTACTTGCCCCTTAATATTATGTTCCTGCATAGATTTCCTGATAAATACTATCAATAATGTATATCATGCTATTCTTTTCCTCGCGCAACCCAATCCAACTTTTCCCCTACCAGAT
>JAUXFJ010000103.1 GCA_030620065.1 Anaerolineaceae bacterium | reverse complement strand
TCCCGGCTCAACTGTTCGTAATAATACCCTGGGATAAATCGCGACATGCGATTGTTCTCATATGTCGGATAAGAAACCATTGCCAATACCTCACCCGTCTGAGGATCCATCGCAATAACAACACCATTCGAAGTAAGTGTACGACCAACAAAACTATTCCAATAGTCAATCTCACTAATCAAAGCCTCTTGAGCAATCGCCTGAAGGCGTGTATCGATAGTGAGGTATATATCCTGACCTGGAACGGGTTCAATGGGTTCTTCTAAATTTCGAATAATCTCACCACCGACATTTACCTCTACTACACGCTCGCCATTTCTACCACCCAGGTAATCTTGTAGTGTATTCTCAACTCCTGCATAACCAACCTTATCTCGCCCCGGAAGAAAACCAAGGTCTGTATAATATTCTTCAAGTACGGCTGGAATCGGTCCAAGAAACCCAATGAATTCCGCCGTTAAGTCCCCGGTTGGGTACTCGCGTATTGGTTCGATCTCCACATCCACGCCAGGCCAATCCAAAGACATTTCACGCACGACCATTGCAACTTCTTTACTGACATCACACTTGAGCCGCACTGGTTGGTAAGGCCAGTTTGTTGTAGCAATATAAACCACCTGCTCAATACCCAACTCGCTATAACACGGTGTAAACGCCTTAACCGTTTCCTCATCCGTGTCACCAAGACTGACAGGCATATCAATCAATACAGATAATTCACGAAAGATTTGCTGGACTCCGCCTTCATCATCTGGCAAGAACGCAGGTGTAATCACTATGTTATAAGAGGGAATATTCCTTGCTAATACAAAGCCATTTCTGTCATAAATGACACCACGCTGACTGGGATCACTGATCCCTAGACTTCGGTTATCTTCCGCCTGTGCCAGATAGCTGGCTCCTTGGATGATTTGATAATCAAACAAACGAAACAAATAAAAAGCAAATATCCCGCCAAGCAACACATAGAGCAAAATAAAACGCCATGATTCTAATTTCTTTTTTTCGTGTCCATTAATATTCATTATCAATTCCTGAAGGGTAAATGCGTCCTGCGATATCATTAACAATTGCATAAATCGGAATAGCAAGCAACAAATTCAATAGCAGACTGGGCAAAGTTACCAAATTCAAACTCTCAGACCAGGATATTGGTGTACCGATCACTTGCAGAGAAAGTATATATAGTGCCTGCTGAAACAATGTGCCAACAAAAGTCACCAGGAACATTGCTAAGATCGGTGTTTGCCAGACCCGACGCTGAAACAATTGAGAAATGCCTGTCACAGCAAGATAGGCGATTAACGGGACATAAAATGGCATCGCTGAGATGAAACTAATAATAACGCCCGTAATTATTGTCCATAACCATGTATTCTTAACCCGTTCTTGCAATCCCCAAGCCGCCAGAAAGAGCAGAATCAGATCTGCTGTTCCAGATAAAAGCGGTACTCGGCTGACAACACCCAGCTGGAGCATCAGTGAAGCTAATAAACCTAAGCCAGCAATAACGTGTGGCAATTTATCTCCCAATCAGTCTACTATGGAATTAAGGGCGTAATATCTACAGCTTCAAAGTTTGTAATTACCAAAACAGCGCTTAGACTGGAAAAATCAACGATCGGCTGAACATTCGCGGTTTGAAAGAGTGCATTCTCACGTTTGCGAATGCTGATCACTTGCCCAACAAACATGTTCGGTGGATAGTTTCCGCCAAGCCCTGATGTTAATACGACATCTCCCGGTTCTACGGTTATATCTTGGGGGATCATTTCAAGCGCGACTTCTCCAGTAAGCGAACCTACCAATTGCGCCTCAACCTTAGCTGACTGCAAGTGAATATTGACCACTGAATTTGCATCTGTGATCAATTGGACACGTGCAGCATTGGCAACAACAGCATCCACGCGCCCTACCAAGCCCTGCTGCGTGACCACCGGCATCCCATGTTTCAAGCCCTGGTTTGAGCCTTTATCAATAATAATATATTGAAGAAACGGGCTTATTTCTCTGCCAATTACCGTCGCCGCGATGTATTCATGCTGAGGATTGGTCCTAGCAAAATCCAGAAGTGCATAGAGGATCTGCGCTTCACTCAAGCGCTCTTCCAACTCAATGATTTGACTTTGAAGCTGGGATATGTCAACTTCAAGCTGAGTATTGCGCTCCCGAAGGCTAGCTACATCCTTGGGGGCTGTAAAGAATTCTCTAAATGCTAAATAGCGCATCGAAAGCCAGCTTTGAGATGAAATCAACGGACTCAAAGATAAATTAAACAGAGGTGTGAGGAATCCACCCATTGCCATTGCGATCAGTCCAACCACAACTAGGATGATGACCAGTGACTTGATGTTCCCTCGAGTAAAGAGTTTTATCATAAGCTTTATTCTTAAACCCAAATATTGAGCGCAGCAAAGTATCTTCTAAATTTAAATTTGGGATTCAGTCATCGCAGTGGTTCACGCTCGATACCGACTAGGAAGCTACTGTATTGATCCATATAATCAAGCATCAAGCCACACCCCCTGGCAACGCAAGTCATTGGATCTTCTGCAACCCAGACACGAACATGAAGTTCATTGGCCAAACGATCCGCTAAACTAAGCAACTTGGAACTACCACCCGCGAGACAAATACCATTGTCTAAAAGGTCTGACAGAATTTCAGGTGGTGCCTCATCTAGTGCATCACGTATCGTTTCAATAATGACCTGAAGCGAGCTAGAAAGTGCTTCTCGTATTTCTATCGATGAAATTTCTATCGCTTCAGGAAGGCCTGAGATCAGATTCCGCCCTCTCACATCTGTGGTCTTCTCTTCTTTTAGCGGATAAGCCGAACCAATCGCAATTTTCGCTTTTTCGGCCATACGTTCACTGATGAATAAATTATACTTACTTCTGATATATTCAACGATATCCTGGTCCAATTCATCGCCAGCCACACGCAAGGACCTTGAGACAACTACACCACCCATTGATATAATGGCTACTTCGGTTGTACCACCGCCAATATCCACGATCATACTTCCAACGACATCATTTATTGGAAGTCCCGCCCCTAATGCCGCAGCAATCGGTTCATGGACCATATAAGCAACCCGAGCGCCAGCAGACATTGCGGCATCATACACCGCTCTTTTTTCTACTTCAGTTGCTCCGGATGGAATACCAACCACAACTCTCGGCCTAGGTAAAGGAACGATGCTCTGCTGGTGAACTCTACCGATAAAATATTCCAGCATCGCTTGTGTTATGTCATACTCTGAGATAACACCATCCCGCAGCGGCCGTAAAGTAATCACGTTTGCAGGTGTCCGTCCAACCATCGCCTTCGCTTGTGCACCTATCGCCAATGGAGTTCTGGTTCTTTTTTCGATCGCTACCCATGAAGGTTCATTGATAACAATGCCCTTACCTTTTACATTGACTAATGTATTCGCTGTTCCCAAGTCAATACCAATATCGAGGGAAAACAATCCTAAGAACCAATTTAGGGGATTAAAAGCCAAGTTTATCTCCTGATTCAAGCATTAATGGTATCGCTACCAATAAATCGAACCGAATTATACCATACAAGGATTTTTGACAAAATTTATTCTGTAACCTTCAGGGAGTCTGCTTTGCATCATCCTATTGGGATCTCATCCTAGAATGTAGAGAGAAAGGCAATCGGACCGTTTCCAGTGCGGAAGCTAAATCTTCCCCATTTTCTATACGAAACACAATGACTCCTTGCGAAATAAAAACCTCTTCCAATACCTTGGAACCGGCATTTCCACCAAAAGTCTCGGAATCGATCAATATGACCACGGGTAGCATACCGCGTTGGATCAACTCGTTTGCAGTTATGACCACTTCATTATCTGCTGAAGCGGTGATTAACACTACAGTGCTACCGCGCACTAAAGTCCTAATCTGCATGCTGACCAGAGCTGATAGAGACATTGATCCTTCCATTTGTAATAACGCCAAAGTTTCAAGAATCTTGCCTAATTGCCTTTCACCTCGTTCAGCGGGTAGTATGCTAAGTTTGTGTCCGGAAGCACACAATCCCACTTCTCGTTTCTGGCGGATATAATAATTTGCAATTGAAGCAGCCACACTAATGCCATACTCAACCGTAGAAGGTGGCAACCTGAATTTTAGTGTTTCCGGCATCCACAAAACAGTCTCGCCACGCATTCTTTGTTCCGCCTCCCCAAACAATTTTGCTTGCCCCTCCATACCGGCATCCAAGAAGATCCAAATTTCCGCTAGAGGATCTTTCTCAAATTCTTTTACGATCAATTTCTGTTTACGTGCTGATGTGGGCCAATGTATCCGTTTCAAAGAATCTCCTGGGAGGAACTCGCGCACACCAGCTGAATAAGGTGTCACTTCGGTTGTTTTTCTGCGCAGTGCTCTTCCACCTGGTAAAACACCAAAAGGTGCCGGGAAAGATGCTATATCTACTATATAAGGAGTCACCAAAAGCCGAGATTGTGATCTTAACTTCATTGAAAAAGTGAACAAACCGAAAATATCGCCTGATGAGATCACGGTTGGCCCTAATGCAAAAATACCGCGATAGCGCAGTAATGCATAGTATTTATAAGAGCGTGACTGGTGCCCGCCGATTGATGTCAAAACTCTTGATCCCGTTGCCCCCGGAAGATTACACTCATCTTGTATCTTTATCCACAATTTTGGGAAAAAAGAGCGGTTGATAACAACAAAGTGTTCCTCAAAGACCTGCCCTACTTGCTGACGCAATGTCCTGGCCCTGCGTTGAACAAAAACCCCCATTAACGATATTCTAGACCACAACCATCCACTTAAAATTAAAATACCCCATACGATAGCTAACCTTACGTAGATTGTGTTGGGGGAGAGGCTTGGGACGCTCGCAGCAATGATACTTAATAAAAGAAAAGCCGAGATCCACCAAAACGACTTTTTAATTTTTATCAACGATCACCACCACCCAGATCACCTCTGGGAACTGCTAAAGAAGCAATGATCTCTTCAACAATCCTGTCTGGACTTAAGTCGCGCATCCTGGCAGCTGGACTGATGAGAATCCGATGTGAAATGATGTAACGAGCAAGGGCTTTAATATCATCCGGCAGGACAAAATCCCTGCCCTCCAAAGCTGCACGTGCTTGACCCGCCCTAAATAATCCCAAACTACCGCGTGGGCTGGAGCCAAGGAACACTTCTGCGTGATCACGGGTTTCACGTACAATTTCGACGATATATCGCTTTACCGAATCCGCCACATGCACATGCTTGACAATTTCCTGCATGCGCCTGATCTCATCGGTGTCAGCCACTGGTTCAAGTGTTTGAATAGGATGTTGCAACTGCTGCAACTCAAGGATAAGGATTTCGTTGACCAGTGAAGTATATCCAAGATTGATGCGCATTAAGAAACGATCCAATTGCGCTTCTGGCAGCGGGAAGGTACCTTCATATTCAATAGGATTCTGTGTGGCCATAATCATAAATGGCTCTGGCAGTCGACGGGTTATGCCATCCACCGTGATCTGGTGTTCTTCCATAGCTTCGAGCAGAGCGGATTGTGTTTTGGGAGTAGCCCTATTTATCTCATCCGAAAGCACTATTTGTGCCATGATCGGACCTGGTCGAAATTCAAACTCTTGCGTATGTTGATTGTAAATCGAAATACCTGTGACATCACTTGGCAGCATATCAGGTGTAAATTGAATACGTTTAAATGAACAACCCAAGGATTTCGCCATGCTGCGCGCCAACATTGTTTTACCAACGCCAGGAACGTCTTCAATTAATAAATGACCTTGACATAGAAGACCAATGATAGTTAATGTTAATGTGTTCTGTTTTCCTACAATGACTTTTTCCAGGTTTTTTGTAAGTTTTTCTCCAAAACCCTGTACTTCAGTTACACTTCCTACCATACTCATGCTCCTTGGGAAGGTTATTGAACTATTCATTACTGAAAATAACCTATGAATTTTATCATGATTAGAAAAACATCTAGTAAAGCTATTTCTTTTTACATTGATTCGCTTTGTCAATCCATCAATGATAAAATTATATAATAATTTACTTTATGAATCACTTTGGCTGCGTTTCATTGCTGTCTAAAAGGATTACTGATGAACCAAGCGTTAAATCTCTTTCGATT
>JAUXFJ010000053.1 GCA_030620065.1 Anaerolineaceae bacterium | reverse complement strand
TTACAGCCATCGATATTTTCACCAGGGAATGTGATGTTTTACTGCGTTCTTCACTCGAGGCAGTTGATGGTAAAGTATTTCTGGATCATTGCATGACAAGGCGTTTTGATAACTTTGCGGAGGTTATTCAAACAGATGGCGGCAGTGAATTCAAAGGTGCGTTTTCAGAAACTGTTTTAGCCTATTGCCATCGCCATCGTATTGCCCGCCCATATAAAAAGAATGAGCAAAGCTATATTGAAAGTTCCAATCGCAGCCTGCGCAAAGAGTGCTTGGGTTGGTCTAAATATAAGGCCCCTGAAATTCCTCAACTTACTCTTTGGGTTGAAGAGTGGCTGCAGCATTATCATTATGTGCGCCCTCATATTTCTTTGAGGATGCGCCCACCGCTTGAGAACCAGGTGTGACATTTTAAAGTGTACAATGCGGAGGAAGTTAAATATACCCTTGACAACTTAGTGATTCTGATATATAAATAATTATATATAAAGATATATATTAAGTATGCAACAGGAGTTTAATTTTGTCACTTAAATATGCCCTGCTTGGTTTTCTAAATTATCAATCATGTTCTGGCTACGACCTAAAGCAACTTATGGATGTTTCCACGTCTAATTTCTGGCATGCCAAACAGAGCCAGATCTACACTACCCTTAAGAAGATGGAAAAAGATGGGTTGATCCTCTCGCACGTCCAATCACAAGAAAGCCACCCTGACAGACGTGTTTATCAGATTGTCGAAGCCGGAAAAGCTTACCTGGGGGAATGGCTGGCTCAGCCGCTGATAACAATTGAAGCGCGCAAGGAAACTTTGCTGCTCAAATTATTTTTCTCTGCTCAAATAAGCCCGCAAAAAATTCTCACTGAATTACGCATTCAACGCAATTTACATCAGGCAAATTTAGATAAATACCAGACTACAACGAAAGATGTGATCAGTCAATTTTCTGCCAGCCCTGATATGGCCGACGATGGCCAGTTATGGGAAGCAACCCGCCGTTTCGGCGAGTTATATGAAGAGATGTTCATTTGCTGGCTGGACGAGACGATCGAGGTTGTTAAAGGATGGGAAGTATAAGCTCTCTTTTTTTAAAACAGATATAAAATATTATATATAAATAATAACCAAAAGAGTATCAAATGTCAACACAAACACAAGATCTACGACCAAAAACCATTCGACAGGCTATTGAAGGTATGACACTCAGTG
Source organism: Anaerolineaceae bacterium (assembly GCA_030620065.1). GTDB lineage: Bacteria > Chloroflexota > Anaerolineae > Anaerolineales > Anaerolineaceae > JAUXFJ01. The sequence goes on along the minus strand of JAUXFJ010000053.1, from coordinate 7,447 downwards.
TTAATTCTAATGAAGCCAAAGATTTGAAGGCCACAATACAGTTCAATGTCAGCGATGAAGACGGCGGTGATTATTATCTGAGTATTGCTGATGGAAAATGTGAATTCTCAATTGGTGTGATCACTGATCCGACTCTAACAATTGACACGCCTGCTGGTGTCTGGCTGAAGATTGCCCGAAAAGAAATAAACGGTGCGATGGCGTTGATGTCTGGTAAATATAAGGCCAGTGGCAAGATGGGATTGCTGATGAAAATGGATAAGATCTTTTCAAGACAGCCATCCGCTGAAGAATTAGATAAAAAGGGATGGATTTGATATGAGCCTTGCTAAATAATAGAAAAATATAAAACCAAATAAGGAAACATAAAAATGAAAGTTCTCGCTCTTAACGGCTCTCCAAGAATGAAAGCCAGCAGTACCTATAACATGCTTAAACCCTTACTGGAAGGCATGCGAGCGGCTGGCGCGGAGACAGAAATAATCCATATCCGCAAGCTCAATCTTGAAGCCTGCATCGGCTGCTACACGTGCTGGGTGCGCACGCCCGGCGAGTGCGTCCATAAAGAAAAAGACAGCATGGCCACGGCGCTGGAAAGCTACAACACAGCCGATCTGGTCATTTTCGGTACGCCGCTTTACCACTTCAGCATGAGTGGCATTATGAAAACCTTCATTGACCGTACTCTGCCGCGCATCGAACCCTGGCTGATCCCGCACCCCGACATTCCGGGCGTGACCTTCCACCCCGAGCGTTTCCATAAGCCAAACAAGACCATGTTAGTTTCTCCCTGTGGTTTTCCCGAATTTGACCACTTCGAGTCGCTCGTGGCGACCTTCAAACACATGGCCCGTATGGAACGCTTTGAATACTTAGGTGAAATTTTACGTCCTGGTGCCGAGGCCCTCAGCAGCCGCTCATTGCAGGGCTTGTTCACAAATTATTATGATTTGCTTCGCCAGGCGGGCGAGCAGATCATCTGTGAGGGCAGTGTATCTGATGAAACGCAGGCCGAGTTACGCAAGGATTTATTCCCTGGCGGTAAGCAGGCTTTCTATGAAATGTCTAGCGCTTATTGGGAGGAGCAGATGGACCGCTTCAAAGTTCTAGAAGAACTAAGGCATACAACACAATAGATTTCACATAGTTTGCATGTAATACAAAGCAACTTGGAACTTGACATTATAGGAGGATACAAATATGGCACAACTAAAACTTAATATACGTCAAACTATCGAGGGTATGCCGCTTGCCTTCAACGCCAAAGCCGCAGGGGGCCTTTCGGCAACTGTTCAATTCGATGTGACAGGCACCGAATCTGGTGTCTACCATCTGCGTATCGTTAAGGGTGAATGCACCTTCCACATTGGCCCTGCAGATGAGCCTACACTTACGATCAATACTCCCTCGGATGTATGGTTGAAGATCAGTCGTGGGGAACTATCTGGACAAACAGCGTTCATGCAGGGCTTATACACTGCCAGTGGTGATCTAAGTTTGCTGCTTAGAATGGACAGTTTATTCAAGAGCACTGCAGATGCCGATTTTGAAGCGTCCACCAGCCAACACCCGGCTGGGCCAATCCGACTGTCGGGTATGGCCTGGATGACAGTGGCCTTCATCCCCTGGATCTTGCACTGGGTCATGTTTGACATCCCCGGCGTGAGCCGCTGGATTAGCGTTGGGCTGCCGCTGTTGCTTTCAATACTGATCGTTAGCTACCGGCTTGTTACTGGTTCCCAATCTGCCAATTCCCAGGATCCTACCTGGCTCGAATTGGGCGGGCTGGGTTTCTTTACCTTAGCCAGTGTGCTTGCGCTGACCGGTGACATCGGCTTTTCTAAATGGGGTTCAATTGTCAGTAGTGTGGTAATGGGCAGTTTGTGGCTGGGGAGTTTGCTGTTTTCTAAAACTCCGCTTTCTGCGGAGTACTCCAAATGGGGTTTTATAAAAACTCTCTGGCAGAACAGTATGTTTATTTACCCCAACGCTGTTATCAGTCTGATGTGGGGCTGGCAATACCTGGCTGCCGCATTACTGGGCGTGGTCGCCATCCTGCTCCCAGAACAGATGCTGATTTTCACTGTCGTCCGTTACTTATTGTTGGTGCCTGCTTTCATCTTCACCTCGGTGTATCAGAAGCGTGCCACCAAATTGCGAGTTGATGATTACGAAGCCACAATGGGACGATTGCGCTTCTGGGCTGGGATAGGATTATCGGTGGTTTCTGGTTTGCTGCTTTCCGCAACCATGCCTGGTTTCGATGTGGGTTTGTTGGGTTGGCTGGCATTGGTACCGCTTCTGCTGGTAGTAACAACTGCGCCAGTCAAAAAGCATTACATCCTGGCTTTGCCTTTTGGTTTGGTTTTTTCCATCGCGGTTCATAACTGGTATCCGAATATCTTTTCCCCGGCGCTCGGTTTTTTTCTTATCATTGCGGTGGGAACGTTTTATGCTGGAATCATCCAAGTTGGAGCGTGGCTGCAAACACGTTTGCCCGGCGCGCTTAAACTGCTGGCCCTGCCAGTTGCCTGGTCCGCCGTAGAGTTTGTGAAATTCATCACCCCTTTTATGGAAAAGTGGTGGTTTGTGCTGCTGGCGAAGAGCATGTGGCGATTCCCACCCGCATTACAGGTTTTGAGTTTGACCGGTTTTCCTGGGTTGAGCTTCCTGGTGATGCTGGCGAATGTGGCGATAGCGTTGCTGTTGTTGAAAGTTGGCAAATTTTCAAGTTTGGAAGTTAGCAAACGAGCAAGTGTGGGAGTGTTGATTGTCATTGCCTCCACACTGATTTTGGGCGCGCTGATGATACCCGCTGTACCATCCAACTCCTTTACTATCGCCGCGTTGACCGATATGGTCATCCAGGATCCACATATTCCGGGACTGATCAGGTCTGAAGATGTCAAAGAGCGGTTCAATAACCCCCAGCGTTCTCAGGACATTCTCGTTGTAAACGAAAGCCTGACGCGCCAAGCCATCGCCGTGGACGCAAAGCCTGCCATTATTGTGTGGCCTGAAAACAAAATCGCAGCTACAGACAATACGATAATAATGTCTCAACTAAGCGAGTTGGCACAGGAATTGAACGTTTATATCGTTATTAACGCCGATAAAATCCTCGCTGAAGGGCAATTTCAAAATGTGGCTCTCATGGTCGGCCCAGATGGGGAGGAAGTTGGGCAGAGAGCCAAGATTCACCTCTTCGGCAGCGGATATCATTACGGTTTCCAGGCTGGCCCCCACAGCTACTCGGTCTTCGATACACCCTATGGCTTGGTGGGGATTGGCGTGTGCTACGATTACCACTTTCTGGATGTCGCACGCGGCCTGGCTCGCAGTGGTGCACAAGTGCTGTTAATGCCCACCGATGACGATTTAAATGGCTCGCCAACTTTTCCGCCTTTCCACGCTTCGGACGGGGTCTTCCGGGCGGCGGAAAATCGCGTAGCGATGGGGTTGGGAACAACCAATGGCCTATCGATGGTTATTGACCCTTACGGACACATCGTCGCCGAGGGTGAAATCAACGAACGTGACGTGATTGTTGGAGAAGTCTTCACGGCTCCGGGCCAAACACTCTACACCCGCTGGGGAGATTGGTTTGGCTGGCTGATGGTGGGGATGTTGGGCGTGCTGGTGGCCATATCTCTGCTTAGAAAGACAACCTGAGTTTGGTTTACTGGAAAAATTCTAACAAGTCGCCTTTCTTATGGATAGAAAACGGAAAATCTCGGATCGTTCAACCGAGTATTTAGTTGTGGTATAATCGTGCGGTTGGCTGGGATATAGCCAAAAAAAATAAAATAAGAGTTGTTTTGAAAATTCCAAATGATTGCTCGTCAATTTATGGACGGGCATTTTTCTTGCCCCGGGGGGTAGGGAAATGGGGTTGGTTGAACCAAGACGTATTTCGCGAGGACTGCGATCAATTGAAAAGGGTTGTGGCGCTTTAGGAGTTATCAAAACGCAACAGGAGAATATAATGACAATTGAGTTTTCGCAATTAAATCTGGACCCTAAATTGGTTCAGACAGTAACTGAACTTGGCTACACCACACCTACAGATGTCCAGGCAAAAGTGATCCCGCTGATGCTGGATGGAAAAGATGTCATCGCCCAATCCCAAACCGGCTCTGGAAAAACAGCTGCTTTTGCGCTGCCAATCTTACAAGATTTGATCTATGGCGGCAATCTGCGCAGTGTGCAAGCCCTGGTCTTGACACCCACCCGTGAATTGGCGATTCAAGTGGCGAAGGCGATTGGCCAATACGGACGCAATCTTCAAGTGGAGGTCATGGCAGTTTATGGAGGGCAGAGTTACGGAACTTCCAAACGCCGCCTTAAAAAAGGTGTGGATGTGATCGTGGGAACTCCCGGGCGCCTCCAAGACCTGATGCGCCAGAAAAACATTGACTTGAGCAATGTCCGCACTGTGATATTAGATGAAGCAGATGAAATGCTCAGCATGGGTTTTATTGAGGATATTGAAAATATTCTGGGTGAAACTCCTGCTAAACGCCAAACCACTTTGTTCTCTGCAACAATTCCAAAGACAATTCGCCGCTTAGCGGACAGCTATATGATCGATCCTCAATCTATCACGATTGATCGTAAAAATTTAACTGTTGCGACAATCGAGCAGCGTTATTATCTATTATCTGAAAAAGATAAGCTGGCTGCACTCACCCGCCTCTTTGAATATGAGGAAGTTGGCGCGACCCTGGTCTTTACCCGCACACGCGCAGGTTCGGGCAAATTAGCGAATGCGTTGATTCAGCGTGGTTATCCAGCTGAAGCGTTGAACGGCGATTTAGAGCAAGATGCCCGCATTCGGGTTTTGAATCGTTTTCGTACTGGCCAGATAAAAGTTTTGGTAGCTACTGATGTGGCGGCTCGAGGCCTGGATATTGATGACATTTCGCATGTGTTCAATTATGACATTCCCAATGATCCGGAAGCATATGTTCACCGAATTGGTCGAACGGCGCGCGCAGGTAAAAAGGGAATCGCGATTTCACTGGTTACCCCGGGCGAAAGACGCCACCTGAACAGAATTGAAGGCTATGCCAAACAGAAGATTCCAGTGGGCGTATTGCCGACAGAAGAAGATATTAACGAACGCCGTGAGCAAAAGCTAGTTAAGAAAATGGAAATTTGGTTAGAACGAGACCGCTGCAGGCGCGAAGAAGAGATTGTAGGAAAGTATATAGCGGCCGGATATGATCCGATGAAGGTTGCAGCGGCTGCTTTAAAGTTGGCGCGAGTGGAAGAAAAACAGCGTCCGATTGAGAAAATTGGTGAAGTTCACTTTGAAAAACGTAAAAGCAGGCATGACAAAAGAAGATCCTCCGCGGGTAAGGGGAAGGGTAAGAACTACCGCAAACAAGTACAGCGCCGCGGTGGAAATAGCAGATCATCTGTTTCGCATGAAAAAGGGATGGTGCGCCTGAATCTAAGCCACGGCCGTGTGCATGGTGTCAGCCCCAGCGAAGTTGTCGGGGCAATTGCCTCCCGGGCTGATATTCCTGGTTATGTAATTGGGAAAATCACAATTCGTGACCAGCATACCCTGGTGGATGTGCCGGAAGATTATGTGTCACGTGTTCTGGGGCAAACGGGATCGTATAATTTCCGTGAACACCAGAATGTAACCATTGAACGGGCCACAGTTTAGCATACAAGGTCAAATGCAAATAATAAGAAGCGCTCTTGATAGGAGCGCTTTTTTGATAGGGAGGAGAGGAAGAATGAAAAGCGAGGCCTTTGCTTTACTTTCTTCTTATGTATTCTCTTATGAATACATTTTTGTTCGTTGATTTTACAGTTCGATTAATTGGTGTGTCATGATTGGCTGGCTTTAAGGAATTGTTTTCCCTGAATCGGATATGCTATATTTTAAACATACTGTACCGAAGATTTTCCGAAAGTAGGAGTTCATAAATGAAGAAGCTCACTTTGATTGTAATATTTTTGGTCTTGATCAGCCCTGCTTGTAGCTTGGCAGGGGAGCTCATACCTGGCGAAAAAACTCTCCCTGATGTGGACCCATCAGCGCAGCTTGTAGGTGAAAAGCGCTGTGGTGACGGAATTTGTGATGGCCCGGAGAATGCCGACAGCTGCCCCCAGGACTGCAGTGCAGATTCTGCGCCTGCCTTGGGAGATAACCTGCCCGGCCCAGAAGCTCAATCTGATATCCATTGGGTCGTCAATCCATCCAGCGGGGTGCGGCTGTATGTGGAAATATTTAAACCGGAGGGCTGGAGCGGTGAAGCGCTTCCAGTGCTGGTTCTTATTCCAGGAGGATCGGGTGACAGCAGTGATTTCATTGAAAAACCACAAAAGATACACACTATGCTGGAGTCCGGCTTTACTCTGGTAGTTTTCGATCCCGATGGACGCGGTAACAGCAAAGGCGAAGAAGATGACAATGGCAATATCCATCAGGATGGGCTGGCTGCGGTTATCGAATATGCAGCTGCACTCCCCGAATTGGATTCGGATCAGATCGGGCTGGTTTCCTACTCTTATGGTATCACGATGGCCGCTGGGGCTTTGGCACGCCACCCAAAGCTACCCATTCGCTTCCTGATCGATTGGGAAGGCCCGGCCAATCGCAACGATACCGGCGGGTGCGACGAAGATAATCTTGGACATCTGATTGGACACCCCTGTGATGACGAGGATTTTTGGAGCCAGCGCGAGGCATCTGGTTTCGCGCTTAAGTTGCAGCTGCCTTACCTACGCCTGCAATCTGAGCAAGATCACGTCCAACCTGATAATGGGCACGCTCTTTTAATGATTTCAAACGCCACTGCCGAGAAATATGGAGGTCACGGCCGTTCCCCCTGGACGCGGTTAAACGACCTCGTGCCGAATACCATATATGCCGAAGATAATCTTCCCCCCATGCTGCTTGAGGGAGTTGCCCGCAGTACAGAGCAGTTGATCATAGCTGCTGCTAAAGAACTGTTTACGCTGCAGATTCAATAATCAGGTTTTTACGACGTATCGAAAAAACCACTTTGAATACCGAAAAAATAGAGGCCTGATACTGGCCGTGCCCTTTATTATCAAGTTAACTTGATTTTTGGATCATAACTAGATAAAAACACTGAAATAGGTGTGTATACTTTGCTCATGATTGAAAAATTCCCATCTCTTGTGCTGGCGATGAATGAATGGTTGAGGTTTATAAAGAGGAAGTAAGACTAAAATTTAAAGAATAGTTGAAATGATTTTTTATAATAATTATCCTTGTCAGATGTATAATGAAATCAATCGAAACCAGATATAAGGACACCAAATCTCTTGCAGGATTACTTATCGATTGATCAGTGCAAACAATTGGAGGGCAAATGAACGACATAAATTCTAAACCAATGGAACAGCAAAATGTGAAGACTCACAAGAAAAAGGGCTGCGGATCAACTGTATTGATAATAAT
>JAUXFJ010000212.1 GCA_030620065.1 Anaerolineaceae bacterium | reverse complement strand
CGGGATTATACCATAATTAAGTTGGGAAATTGTTTGTTGAATGCTTCAGGGACGTATCTGGCAATCACATACAACGAAAGCATTTATTTATTGCAGATGGCTTTAATTAAACTTATCCGGATGAGTTTGAGTATTTGAATAAATCTATCGGGCTGAGAACAGCTTTATGTGGGAAGAATCTATTGATGAAATATCCTCCTTAAAAGAATATGTGTCGTTTTCCCGGACCCGAAGAGCAAATATATTGATCCCCCTCGACACCATTTAACGCATGATAAACTCACCCTTGCGCAGAGATTTTGTCTCGGCTATCATAACGAACGTAGTTCTGCCTTAGATATGTTGATTCTCTTAGCCATACTGATAACATTGCTGATTCCCTTGGTTGTACTAGGGTTAAGTTTTTCGCGTCTTCAATCTGGTTATCTTTGGCTTTTAGTTACGATTAGTACGATTTTTGCCTGGGGAATAGTTCTCATAAGTCGAGGCCAAATTCCAATATCTATTCCTTTGGCTAATTGGAAACCAGAATTCATCTTTTCTGCCTCCCCAATGTTATTAGTCGATAATGTTTCTTGGCCTTTTGCGGTAGCTGTGATGACTCTAGCCTTAGCAGCCCTTTTGACCGATATCTCTCGTGTAAATGAACTTGACCCACAGACTTGGGCATCGATACAGGCGTTAAGCGGTGTGGGTTTGATCGCTGTCATATCCGGCAATCCGCTGACAATGTTGATGGCGTGGGCTGTGATAGATATTGTTGAAAGTATGGTGCTCTTACTTCGTGTGGCTGGAAGTAGTGAACGTGAACAGGTGGTAATCACGTTTTCGGTTCGCATCGCTGGCATGTTGCTCCTGATTTTTGCAATGTTACGAGCAAGCGGATTGGGAACACCATTAACATTTAACGATATCCCGGTAGAGGTTGGCGGGTACCTTTTGTTGGCAGCTGGTTTGCGTTTAGGTGTTTTGCCTCCCAATCAACCGAGCTTTAGAGAACCGTTAATGCGCCGCTCCTTAGGAACCTTGATTCGATTTGTTCCGAGTGCAGCAAGTATTGTGTTGATTGTACGCGCAGCCCATGTTGAAATTTCTGGTATTTGGCAAATAACATTCATCATATTGGCGACACTATCAGTACTTCTCAGCGCGATTGCTTGGATTCGAGCGGAGAACGATATCCAAAGCCTACCGTATTGGATATTAGGTTTTAGTGCTTTCGCATTAGCTGCTGCGGCACTTGGATTGCCAGTTGCAAGTAGTGTCTGGGGCTTAGCTATGTTATTTTCAGGAGCTTTGTTGATCTTATTTTCCACGCGCCACCGTTGGCTTTTGTTCCTTCCAGCGTTAGGAGCTGTTGGATTTTCCACATTACCACTGACCCCCTCCTGGGAAGGGAGTGTTTTATTCTACGCCCTACCATGGTGGTCTCGTGTAGTCTTCTATATTTCACTGGCTCTCATGTTTGTTGGCTACATTCGCTTTGCACGGCAACCAGGTCAAAATAACGAGGGTTTTGAGCGCTGGATGTGGCTTATTTATCCATCTGGTTTGACTTTGTTGCCGCTTACTTATTATGGTTTGATCTACACAAAATGGATCCTTGGATTTAGAGAAATCTCCTTTCAGATTCCAGGGTGGTGGAGTGGTTTGATTCCGTTAGTCTTGGCTGCAATATTTATGGTTATATCTCGCCATATTCCCTTTGAAATATCTCCATATCGAAATCGGATCGGTAGTGTATTTGAATGGATTTACAGAATCTTATGGTGGGGATATCGTTCCTTTAGCCGAGCTCTATATGTTGTCACACGGCTTCTGGAAGGGGAAGGAAGCGTCTTGTGGGCCTTGCTAATTCTGATATTACTCATCGTAACGATCAATATATGGGGTTTTTTGGATGAATTTGAACTTAAATGATGTAGCAGTGCTCCTGCTTAGTTTAACTGCTTTGATACTTCTGATCAGCCATGATTGGCGGCTGAGTGTCAGTTCTTTGGGAGTTTTGTATTTAGGTGTTTTTACCCTCGTATTAATCTCCTGGCCCATGGAAATGGCGGTTGTCAAATTAGTGGCTGGCTGGATTTCTGCTTCTGTGTTGGGGATAGGCCTTGTTAATTTAGGAAACCGACAATATCGCCCTAATCGCTATTTACCGAGTGAGATTATTTTTCGGTTTTCAGCGGCGGGTTTGGTGAGCCTTGTAGCAATATCTTTAACACCTAGTTTACTTGAATGGTTGCCTGGTGCTTCATATGAGCAAACCTTGGGCGGATTAATTCTAATTGGGATGGGTTTACTGATCTTGGGTTTTACACAAAGACCCTTACAGACAGCTTTGGGATTACTTACATTTTTTGCAGGATTTGAGATTTTGTATGTGACGATTGAATCATCTGTGTTAGTGGCAGGGTTCTTGGCATTGATCAATATGGGGGTTGCTCTCGTGTTCGCTTATTTATTGCTCGCTCCAACCTTGGAGGTGGAGGAGTGAGCTCACCTGTGATTTGGATCATTTTCCCGGTAATTGTGTCCGGCATAGCCTTTTTGTTTCGAAGGTGGAAGAGGGTAATTACTATTACCCTTACATTAACAACTTTGTTGCTGGCTTTGTGTGCCTGGTGGATGCCAATAGGCGAATTGTCGTCGATTGGTCCGTGGACTTTCACTATCACAGACCGATTGGTGATTGCCGGGCGTCAGTTCATATTAGCCAATAGCGATCGCTCAGTTTTGATTGTAGTTTATCTAGCACTGACATTTTTCTTCTGCGGCTCATTATCTGCGGGAGTTAGTAAGTTCTTTGTGCCTCTGGGATTAGCGATGAGTGCTTTGTTGGTTGCTTCCTTGTCAGTGCAGCCGTTTTTGTATGCTGCTCTTTTGATCGAAGTAGCGGTTTTAATTGGGGTTCCTCTTCTTTCTCCGCCCGGAAAACAGGTCGAACCTGGTGTTTTACGTTACCTGTTATTTATGAGCTTTGGGTTCCCCTTTATGCTCATTGGAGGGGGGATATTATCAAGTGGCGTAATTGACTTATCAAACTTGAATGAATTATTACCTGCTCTGGTCATTTTGGGTTTAGGTTTTGCTTTTCTGTTGGCGATCTTTCCGCTAAATACCTGGATTCCCGTATTGATGGAGCGTACGCACCCATATACATCTGTTTTTGCGCTTACCCTGATTCCAATAATTGTAATCGTCATGTTATTGCGTTTTATCCGCCAATATCCCTTGTTGCTGGATTTGGATATTATAATATTTTTAGGCACAATGATGATATTTACAGGTGGGTTGTGGGCTGCTTTTCAGCGTGATTTAGGCCGTTTACTAGGTTACGCAGTTATTATTGAAATTGGATACTCCCTTTTAGCAGTCAGCCAAGTAAACAACTTATCGTTATATTCAGCAATGCTTCTTCCGCGCGTTTTGGGGTTTGGGGTTTGGGGTTTAGCGCTCTCATTAATAATTGGACGAACTGGCGACCTGAGATTTCGATCAGTCCAAGGATTAGGTCGGCGATTACCAATTATTGTCGCGGGTGTGTTGGTGGCTCACTTTTCT
>JAUXFJ010000203.1 GCA_030620065.1 Anaerolineaceae bacterium | reverse complement strand
TTTGGGGATTCGGATGAAAACTGATAAGAATAAATCCCTGAATAAACAATCAAGCCTTTATGATAATGTTTTAAGGAGGAAAAGGAGAAAATATTCATGAAAAAATGCCCGTTTTGTGCTGAAGAAATACAGGATGAGGCTACCGTTTGTAAACACTGTGGACGGAACCTCAATGCTCCCCAACCCATAGCTATGGATACCTTGAAAGCGCGTTTAGATGAGGAGATCCAAAGATATATCGCCTACGGGTACAGTATTGTTTCAAAAATGGACCTTTCTGCAAATATGGAGAGGAATGCGCCCATCGCTTCTGGTTCTATGGCCCTGTGGATATTGTTTTTTTGGCCAGGAGCTATCGTCTATGCGTTCCCTGGAGGTCGTAAAAAATACAATACGCAATTATCGGTTTCGATGGATGGTTTGTTCCATGAGTACGGCGGGACAATTGCTGAGATGGAACGTGACAAAAAGAGATCAAATACTATCGGTTGGGTAATCTTTGGCATCCTTGTGGCAATCATCGCCTGCATTATTATTGTTCCACTTATGCAAGAACTTACGGAACAACTTACGCAGTAACATGGCCATAAATCAATAAAACTCGTTTATCCAAATAATCATTGGGAAATCTTGCGTTTAACATAACAAACGTAACAATTGGGATATCAGAGAGGTTCCAGACCGCCTTCCGCAAGAATACCTGATGACGATTTTCCAGCTATAATTACACTTAGAAACTGAACAATGATTTAATACCAGAAAGGTCAAACGAATGCCAAAAAAGGTTGGATTACTGACTGCCGGCAGCGATTGCCCCGGCATCAACGCCGCAATTCGAGGATTCGGCAAAGCAGGCACTGGTGTTTATGGGATGCAGGTGCTTGGCTTCAAGGATGGATTCAGGGGTCTGGTTGAAAATCACACGCTCAAACTCAGCGGAAGTGTCCTTTCAGGCATCCTTACAGCCGGTGGGACTATCCTCGGCACCAGCCGCGACATTCCACAGGCAATGATGGTGGATGACGCGCTCGCTGATCGCACCCAGGCAGCAGTCAAGAACTATCAAGAACACAAATTGGACGCTTTGGTTTGCATCGGCGGGAAGGAGACTCAATCGGCTGCGCTGCATCTACAGCAAGCAGGGCTGAATGTGATCACCCTGCCAAAAGCCGCAGACAACGACGTGCCCATGACCGACCTCACGATCGGTTTCGACACTGCGCGCGAGATCGCTGCACAAGCTATCGACCGCCTTCACAGTACCGCCAGCGCCAACCACCGCATCATCATCGTTGAACTGATGGGGGCACACTCTGGATGGCTGACGATGGGTGCTGGCATTGCTGCAGGGGCAGATGTGATCCTGATTCCCGAGATCCCCTATGACACCGACAAGATCATTCAGGCGATCCTGGAGCGCAATAAAGCTGGCAAGAACTTTTCGATCGTCGCAGTTGCGGAAAACACCAGGTCCAAAGAACTGGTGGCTTTTATTGAGCGTTCAAGAAAGATGAATGTAAAATTGCGCCAGGGCAAGGAGCGACTTGAAGTTGAAGCCCAGCTCGAAAAGATCAAGAAGCGATATTCCAGTGAAACCCTGCTCCTGGCAAGCCGTCTGGAAGAAGCTACAAACCTTGAAACCCGCATCACCATCCTGAATTATTTGCTGCGCGGCGGTACGCCTTCAGCCACAGATCGTTTACTGGCAACACAGATGGCGGGAGTATGCGCCAGAATGGTCAGTGAAGGCAAGTTTGGCTGCATGATAAACTACAGCGCAGGAAAAATTGGAAATGTAGCACTTGAAAAAGTGGTGGGCAAGTCCAAGCCAATGCCGCTTGATCACCCCTGGATCCTTGCCGCACGCCAAATGGGCACAAGCCTGGGGGATTAAAACCCACAACCTGGTGCCCATATTTTTTTCATCTCTCATCTCCTGTTTTGCTGATAAAATCACAGGTTTAAATTTGTCATTCTCCATAAAACGATTCTTGGGCTATCCGGGCTTGTTTTTGCTTTGATGGCGCGGATTCCTGCATTTCATGGCAATATGATTATATCGCAGTGCGTAATTTTATCTTATTTAGAGAAATAATGATTTCTAATTTCAGGGTCACGCCCCATACCAGCTTCAAGCAGATCCATCAAGTTGCGGAAGAGCTGTTGAGCATCCTCGTTTTCAAAAACATCAAAGGTTCCTTCAGAAATATCCGCCGCAGTAAGCTTAAGCCGTGAAACCAGATAATGACCAAATTGCTTGTAAACTGTGCGCAGGAGAAAGGCTGCCATGTCCGTGTCAACCCATGGTGCAACATCTTCATGCAAGATACCCTGAGCGATAAGATCATTGAACAAATATGCACCTCCCTGATTGGTCAATTCCGTTGCTTCGTCCGGAAAGGGAATCTCCTCAACAAAAGCACGATAGGCGATCCTTGCCAGGCGCGGATACTGCAGTTCAAACTGCACAGATGCCTGGATCATCCAACGCAGATAATCAAAAGTCTTCAAAGAATTATTCGATGGCTTTAACTGGTTCACAAGTGCGAGTTTCTGCGCCATGCCAAGGCTGAGCAGGTGCAGGTAAAGGTCTTTTTTACCTTCAAAGTATTGATAAAAGCTGCCCTTGGCGATAGCTGCCCGCCTGACAATCTCTGAGATCGATACGCTCAGATAAGGTTTATTAGCGAATTCATCAACCGCAACGCCGATAATACGCGCTCTTTTTTCCTCAGTTAGATTAAAAAAGGTTTCGGTAGGCATATTTTAGTCCCTTTTAGTCTCTTTCAGCGTCGGATGGGCATTGACATGACTAAGACGTCATATTGTATGCTTTTCCTACTTAAGAGTCAACCCGAAAGCATCACTACTTAGAAAACTCTAATGTTTATCGCCAAAAAACCGATTTAACTTTATGGTTTCTTTGCAGTGTATAATTAAGGGACTAAGCAAGTTTCCCAGGCAGACTATTAATAACAGACCATTGATCATTATCGAACTGTTTAGTTTAGAAAAGGAGCGAAAATGTTAAAAACCAAACGTAGAGTCCTTATACCCCTTTTACTGTGTACTTTCGTGCTCTTAGCTGCAAGCCTGGCGTGCATCGAGACAGGTAATGGCAGCAGTGCCGATGACATCAGCCTCCAGCAAACTAAAATCTCGCTCGGGTTGACCCAGACAGCTATTGCAAGTATTCAATTAAACCCGCCGCAGGATCAGCCCGCGACTGAAGCCCCGCAAGTGACCGAGGAAATTATCGCGGAAGTAATTCCAGACGTATCCTATGAAGGCATCAGTTTCTCCTTCGACAGCTCAATCGCCGCCAGTGTCTCCCCCAGCACGGTGCCGGGGCAAAACCTTGGGGAGGACTACATGCCGGGGGATACTTACCCGACCCACTATAAATTCCTCTTCAATGGCTATGCGCTTGCAGACACATTCCACACAGCGATCATCCGCGTTTACCCTGTTGCGGAATACGAATCTATCAGCCAGTTGGCCGTGGATTCGTTCGCAGACTTCCGCACCGCCCTCGACACTCACCCGTCAGCTGGCGCGGACAAACACCTGCCTTTCCTGCCATTCTGGCCCGCTGCCCAGATCCTCACTGCTCAATCTGCATATTTTGATTTCCAAAACGGTTCGGGCTTGCGCTATCTGACAATGTATGGGCAAGCGCTCTACCCCGTGGATAACAAGAACCTTTTCTATACTTATCAGGGTATGACCAATGACGGTGCGTATTACGTCAGCGCCATCCTGCCTATCTCCCACCCGGT
>JAUXFJ010000064.1 GCA_030620065.1 Anaerolineaceae bacterium | reverse complement strand
TGCTGAGGATGCAATCTCTGCTATTGATATTGCTTTCCGGCTCATTGATTCTCCTGCCTAATACACCAATGCCAGGAGAATTCTCAACACTTGCAATTCTCTTCCTTTATCGAGATCAACTATAATTCATTAACATAACACTTGGAGTTAATGATGATGCGTCCCAAACTAAACATTCTTTCAGACGAGCTTGTCAAACAAATCATCGAGGAAGGATTTGCCTTGTTAATGAACCCTGGTATTCAGGTTAAAAACGATGAAGCGCTCTCATTGTTGGCTGATGCTGGAGCAGAGGTCGATAAGGAAAACAAGATCGCCAAAATTCCAGAAAAGATTGCCCGGCAGGCTTTGGATACTCGACCATCTGAATTTTATCTTTACGATTTAGACGGCAATCAAGTTGTTCACTATGGAGAAGATAGTGTCCAATTTACTCCTGGGTCAGGAGGGATCACGATCCTGGACAGTGAAACCCAAAAGCAGCGCCAGGCGCTTACCGAGGACTATGTCAAATTTATCAAGCTGGTGGAAATGCTTCCCCAAGTGGATGCGCAAAGTACAGCTTTCATCACCTCTGACGTGCCCGAGGGCATCGGTGATCTTTACCGTCTTTATTTGGCGCTGAATTTTATGCGAAAGCCAATCATCACCGGCGCTTTTGAAAAAGAAACTTGGTGGACGATGAAAGATATGCTCGTTGCCGTGGTTGGAAGTGAAAAAGAGCTGGCAGAGAAACCAATCGCGGTTTTTGATGTCTGCCCCTCTCCGCCATTGAAGTGGAGCGATATCACCTGCCAGAACTTGGTCGACTGTGCCAAAAATAACATCCCGGCCCAATTAATTTCCATGCCAATGACCGGCGCGAACTCTCCTGTCACGCTTGCTGGCGCGGTAGTGCAACATACTGCAGAGTGCCTGAGCGGCGTAACCATCAACCAATTGGTAAATCCCGGCGCACCGATTGTTTGGGGTGGCTCTCCCGCCACCTTTGATATGCGTAAAGGAACCACCCCTATGGGTGCAATAGGCACCTGGATGATCAATTGTGCTTACGTTCAGGTAGGCAAAGAATTAGGCATGCCCACCCATTCCTATCTTGGGATGAGTGATGCAAAGATCGTCGATGCCCAATGCGGCCTGGAATCCTCCAGCGCCTTTTTTGCTGCCCTGGCTGGGGCGAATATGGTATCTGGCCCCGGGATGATGGACTATGAAAGCTGCCTGAGCTACGAAAAACTGGTGATTGATGCCGAGATCCTTGGTATGGCAAAACGTCTGATCGCAGGGATTGACGGCCGCCAGACACCCATCGCCCTCGATATAATGCAGGAACTCGGTCACAAAGGAAGCTATTTGAGTCACCCCCATACGAAGAAATGGTTCCGTGAGGAATTGTATTTCCCCTCTGATGTGATTGACCGAGATACCGTGGAAGCATGGGAGAAAAAAGGGGCAAAATCAGCCTGGGAGCGGGCCCAAGACAGAGTGGAAGAACTGCTTTCGAAATATCAACCTTCACCAATATCCGATGAGATCAAGGAAGAACTTCGCGAAATTACCACCAAGGCGGCAAATCAGTTTGGTATGAAAAAATTGCCAGATTTGTCTTTTGATTAGATCATTGGCAAATAAAATTGGCGGATTAGTTGTAAATTAGTATTGGTATTAATGCAAACATAAAGGTAAAACCATGAACAAAAAACAGCCAGTAGTTTATCCGTACATCCCCAACTCTGAACCTTCGATAAAGCAGCAGATGCTTGATGAGATTGGTGTTGCCAGTATTGAAGCGTTGTATGAAGATATCCCCGAAGCGCTCCGGATGAAACAGAAGATGGATTTCCCGGAACCTTTTCTATCTGAACCTGATCTCGTCAGGCATGTGGAGGAATTACTCGCAAAAAATGCAACCTGCAAAGATCATCTCAATTTTCAAGGTGCCGGGTGTTACCAGCATTTTGTTCCAGCAGTGTGCGATGAAATCAATGGACGCAGTGAGTTTCTCACAGCATATGCCGGTGAACCTTACGATGACCACGGACGATTTCAGGCACTCTTTGAATACTCCAGTATGATGGGCGAGTTGCTTGAAATGGATGTAGTCAATGTGCCCTCCTATGATGGTTTTCAGGCAGCGGCAACATCGATCCGGATGGCATGCCGCCTCACAGGCCGGAATGAAGCGCTTGTTTGCGGGGCGATCAGCCCCGACAAACTATCTATGATCACCAATTACTGCCTGCCAGATATATCTATCAAAAAGATAGCTATTGATCAAGTGACTGGAAATGTAAATTTCAGTGCTCTTGAAAAAGCCATCTCAAAGAGAACTGCTGTAGTTTACTTCGAGAATCCTTCTTACCTGGGTATGATTTCTATAGACGGTACAGAGCTTACAGAAATAGCGCATAAACATGGGGCAGAATGTGTAGTAGGGGTCGACCCTATTTCACTCGGAGTGATAGCACCTCCCGTTGAGTACGGTGCCGACATTGTGTGTGGTGACATTCAATCGCTGGGTATGCATATACAGTTTGGAGGTGGGCAGGCCGGATTCATCGCCACGCGTGATGAAGAGAAGTATCTCATGGAATATCCTTCTCGCTTATTCGGCATCACGCCTACTTCTGTGCCCGGTGAATATGGATTTGGTGATGTTGCATATGAAAGAACATCGTTTGCGATTCGTGAGCAGGGAAAAGAGTGGGTGGGTACAGCCTCCGCTCTGTGGGGAATCACAGCAGGGGTCTATCTAGCATTGATGGGTCCCCAAGGATTAGCAGAGGTCGGTGAGATTATCATGCAGAGATCTCACTATGCAGCCATACAATTAGCTACTATCAAAGGGGTGGAATCGTCAACCTTCGATGGTCCATACTTCAGGGAGTTTGTTGTTAATTTTGACGATACTGGAAAAACTGTAGCCGAGATCAATGCCGCCCTTCTTGCCCAGGGTATTTTCGGCGGCAAGGACCTTAGTCAGGAATATCCAGAGCTGGGCAATTGTGCATTGTATTGCGTTACGGAACTGCATAGACAGGCAGATATTGACCGAATGGTTGCCGCAGTAAGGGAGATTGTGCAATGACCCAAGATATCATGAAATTCCGCTACACTGATGGTAAACCTAATCTGAGGCGCTTTCACCAAGCACGCTGGGATGAACCGATCATATTTGAATTGAGCCAGCAGGGACAGCGTGGTGTTCTATTGCCTGAAGCTGAGAGTGAGATCAAAGAGATTGTGGGTGATATCCTGTCGACAATCCCTGAAACAATGCGGCGTAAGCAGCTTCCTGCGCTGCCTGAGATGTCACAGGCTCAGGTTCTGCGTCACTATCTACGCCTTTCGCAAGAAAATTTGGGAGCAGATCTCAATGTTGATATTGGACAAGGTACTTGCACCATGAAGTACAACCCCAAAGTTAATGAACAATTAGCCCGCCTGCCAGGAATTGCTGAGATCCACCCTCTGCAGGATGAAGATACTGTCCAGGGAATTCTAGAGATCATGTATCAATTTGAGCAAATGCTTAAAGAGATTTCTGGAATGGCTCGTTTTTCATTTCAATCTCAGGCCGGCTCACAGGCAATCTATACCTGCACTGCAATTATGCGAGCCTATCATCAGGTGAATGGTGAGGCTGATCAACGTGATGAGGTTATCACGACCATCTTTTCTCATCCTTCAAATGCGGCGTGTGCAAAAGTAGCAGGTTATAAAGTCATTACACTATATCCAGATGAAGATGGTTATCCAGACTTTAATGCTCTTAAAGAAGCCGTGTCTGAGCGGACTGCTGGATTAATGATTACGAATCCCGAAGATACAGGCATCTATAATCCAAATATTACAAAGTTTGTAAAAGTTGTCCATGATGTTGGCGGGCTATGTTTCTATGATCAGGCCAACGCAAATGGTATCCTGGGTATCACCCGAGCCCGTGATGCTGGCTTTGATATGTGTCACTTTAATCTCCATAAAACTTTTGCTACACCGCATGGCTGCGGCGGTCCGGGTGGTGGTGCTGCGGGTGTGAGCGAAGAGTTAGCCAAGTTCCTTCCTGTACCGGTGGTCGGATGGGATGGAAAAAAATACTTTCTTGACCACAACCGCCCAGACAGCATTGGAAAAATCCGCTCGTTTTATGGCGTGGCACCTGTCATACTGAAGGCTTATGCCTGGGTGATGAGCCTCGGGGCTGATGGGTTAAGAGAGGTAGCTGAGATTGCGGTGCTCAATAATAACTACCTGCTAAAGAAGATGCTTGAGATCCCCGGAGTCAGTGCACCTTATGCTGAGGGGAAACCGCGCAAGGAACAGGTGCGATATAGCTGGCAGGCGTTGTACGAAGAAACAGGCGTATCTTCGGAAGACATTGGCCTGCGAGCCGCTGATTTTGGCCTTCACTACTGGACAAGTCATCATCCTTTTGTGGTGCCAGAACCAAATACGTTGGAACCGACCGAATCGTATACCAAAGCTGAGATTGATGAATATGTTGCGGTTCTTCGTCAGATTGCTGACGAGGCACGAACCAACCCTGAATTTGTCAAAACCGCTCCCCATAACAGCACAGTGCATCGTATCGTTAACCATGATCCGCTTGATAAGCCTGAACAATGGGCTGTGACATGGCGTGCCTACCGCCGAAAACTGAAG
This sequence comes from Anaerolineaceae bacterium, assembly GCA_030620065.1. GTDB lineage: Bacteria > Chloroflexota > Anaerolineae > Anaerolineales > Anaerolineaceae > JAUXFJ01. The sequence goes on along the minus strand of JAUXFJ010000064.1, from coordinate 3,294 downwards.
CAACACGAAGCTTAAAGGTGTAACCATGTGGGTGAGAAATTATAAATAGGAGCTTTATATATGAAAGGTTTAACAGATAAACGAGTCCTTATCACAGGTGGAGCTGGTGGTATAGGCACAACAACAGCAGCACGCTTCCTCGAAGAAGGTGCACGGGTCATCATTATGGACAGGGATCAAGACGCTTGCCAGCGTATTGAACAAAAATTACCGGCATTGGAGAAAAGCATCATCTGTGATGTGTCTTCTCCTGACTCGGTCAAGCAGGCTTTTAACCAACTTCAGATGCAGTTGGGCGGAGTGGATGTATTGATCAACAATGCTGGAATTAGCATCAGGCACCGGTTCATAGATATTACCCCTGAGGAATGGAAACGTGTGATCGACATTAATCTTAATGGTGTATTTTATGTAGCTCAGCAAGCAGCCCTGCAGATGCTCGAAGGAGAGGGTGGCGTTATTATCAATATGGGATCCACCAATGGTTTAGCCGGGTACCATTATTATGGTGATTACAATGCTTCAAAGTCAGGCGTGATAGAGTTATCCCGGACAATGGCGTTGGAACTTGGTCCAACCATCCGGGTTAATGCCGTCTGCCCGGGTTTCATCTTGACACCCATGCAAGAGGTAGAATACACGCCCGAAATGCAACGGGCATTCTATGAAAAACTCCCGCTCAAAAGGCTCGGAAGTCCAGATGATGTTGCTTCCCTGTTTGCATTCCTGACATCAGACGAAGCTTCCTGGATTACTGGACAGTATTTTGTCATTGATGGCGGTGAACTGGCTGGGGGGCTGGCAAGTCAGCCGTAGTTATAGCCCAATAAAAGGTTCAGCCCAATACTTTGACACACAAGGTGCAGCAAGATCATTTGGACAATTAAGCAGATCGAATTTATGGGGAACTATATTATGTGCCAAAAATCATTAGGTCGCTAAATGGCATTTTCAAATCAAAGAACGCTAGGTTTTATCGTTAACCCTGTGGCTGGCCTGGGGGGAAGGGTTGGATTGAAAGGAAGTGATGGACCGATCATTCAGCAGCGAGCCCGCGAATTGGGGGCAGTCCCGGAGGTATTTGACCGGGCAGCAGAGGCATTAAGGGTGCTGAAAACGTCGGCTGGTGATCTTGATAAATTGGTAACTTGTCCCGGAGAGATGGGAGAAATTACAGCTGTTGGATGTGGTTTCTCACCACTCATTATTGGTGATATCTGCCAGGGAATGACAACGGCTGAGAATACCAAGGAAGCTGCTCAAGAGATGCTCGCACTGGGTGTCGATCTGATTTTATTTGCTGGTGGGGATGGTACAGCACGAGATATTTGTGAGGCAGTGGGTGATTCAGTTCCAACAATTGGAATTCCTGCAGGCGTCAAGATCCATTCGGCGGTGTTTGGTATCAATCCTGCCAGCGCTGGTAAACTTGCTGCCCAGTACCTCAGTGATGAGATCCAAACCCTGAGGAACGCAGAGGTGATGGATATTGATGAAGCGGCTTACCGACAGGGTATTATTTCTCCAGGTCTTTTTGGTTACCTGCGGATCCCTTACCATAGGCGACTTGTTCAGACCCGGAAGTCACCCAACCCTGTGAGTGAGAAAGCTACACTCAATGCCATAGCGCTGGACATAATCGATCACATGGACGAAAGTTACTATATCATAGGCCCAGGAACGACTACCCGACCCATCCTTACTAACCTGGGATTAAATAAAACCTTGATAGGTGTAGATGTGATATGTAAGCGGAAAATTGCCATCGCAGATGCCAATGAAACGTCTTTGTTGGAACTTCTCGAAAACCATTTGGCTAAAGTTGTGGTTACGCCCATTGGTGGTCAGGGTTTTATCTTTGGAAGGGGAAACCAGCAAATCAGTCCAAAGGTACTGGGGAAGATTGGCTTAGATAACATCATAGTAATTAGTACACCGGAAAAGATACTATCATTGGGTGGGCGGCCACTTCTTGTTGATACAGGCGATTTTGAGATTGACCAAGCCTTGAGTCGGCATATCAAGATTGTTACAGGTTATGGGGAGCGGATTGTTTATCCAGTTAGTGGAGGATAATCCAATTCTCTTGTCCAACTTACCTTGAAAAATGTGGATTGTGTGTGATTTCTACCAAACTAAATTTCAGGACAGGTATTTATAATCAATATATTTGTTAAAATAGTTTGAATTTTGTCTGGGATATTTATACAAAAAATGGGCTCAGAATCCTTATATCATTTTCTAGATCATCACTTAATTCTGTACGAAAAACATGAGCATGTGGCGGTTTACACAAGTGAACAAGCCCGCCGGTTGATCCCGACGTTGCCGGGGATATCCACAAAGAACCTTTTTCTTAGAACTAAGAAAGATACTCGTTATTATTTACTGGCCTTCCCAGATAAGAAATCTGTGAATTTGAAATCACTTGCTTCAGAATTAGACTTGCCAAGACTATCTTTAGCTTCACCAGAAAAATTGATGGATATTCTTGGAATCGAACCGGGAGCAGTTTCCATACTAGCGTTGGTGAATGATACAGGCAATGAAGTTGAGGTATTGTTGGACCATGAACTATGGCAGGCAGATCAACTCCAATGTCACCCGTTAATCAACACGGAGACGCTAGTGATACCACATCAGAGTATTGTCAAGTTTCTTGAAGTAACCGGCCATAAAGTAAATCTAGTTGATATTCCCTCATCTTGATCTGCCTAAACCGTAGTGGCATGTTCAGTATTTCCTTCGGGAAATCTCTCCGAAGATCTTCAAAATGCGTTTCGGGATGGGTCCAAGACTGTGGGCAGTATTGGACGGATATCGAAGAATTGCAAGAATCCAAGATCATTTAACCACACAGTTCATAATGTTATCAATTACCATTCGTAATGACTGGTTGAAATAAATTGGATTGAAGGGGTACTGACCCCTGTGGATACACTCAGCGAGCCGGAGAGTTTATCAATTTTGCCCCCCTGGGCCGCCTGGAAGCCGATGTGACCTCCGGCGGGCTTTCTACTTCCCCGTGGACCTTCGAAGGCCAGCTGCAGGAATACTCCAACAAGACCTTGCGCTATCCTGGACACTTTGAATGGCTGCGGGCCTTCAAAGAATTGGGATTATTTTCTGAAGAAGCCCTAAAAATTAATGGAAACCAGATTGTCCCCCGCGATCTATATCACGCCCTTTTGGAGCCCAAAATCAGCAAACCTGAAATACGTGATGTCTGTGTAATCCGAGTGGTGGTTTATGGAAAGAAAAATGGAGAAGAAACCACCATCACGATTGATCTGA
>JAUXFJ010000228.1 GCA_030620065.1 Anaerolineaceae bacterium | reverse complement strand
ATGTGCTGGCAAGCCCCTTGTACATGATGACCAACACAACCATGCTCACAAACAACTTCCGCAGTCTTGAGCAAACCTTGAATTTCCTTGCAGATGAGGGCGTTCCCACGATCGGATTAAACGCACTTATATATGCAGGTCGAGGAGAGTCGGTGAAGAGTGGGCTTCCAGAAAATGACCTGCCGCCTTTATTAGAGACCGCACGTCGCATAACGGATGAAAGGGGGCAGCGTCTCATCTGGTACACCCCCACTCAATACTGCCATTTCAACCCAACCCAATTGCAATTGGGTATAAAGGGCTGTACCGCGGCACTTTATAATATGTGTATAGAACCAGAGGGCAGCGTGATTCCCTGCCAATCTTATTATAAATCCCTGGGCAATATAATGACTGACACCTGGGATTCAATTTGGCAGCATCCCCTGGCCGTGAGCATCAGAGAGCGCAGCGATATTCCTGAAGGCTGTAAACACTGCGATTTCTTACCCGAATGCGGGGGGGGGTGTCCTCTTGCAAGAAAATACCAGACCATTTCTCCTATTCAGAATGAAATCTTTGTATAAATGGAGTTCTTATGCCTAACTTAATCAATTCAATCAAATCGTTTTTCGCAAATAAAGAAACACTTTCACAAGGGTTTTATGCTTTTCAATCCAAGCAAGAGGATGAAATCCCTTACCGCCTGCATCTGCGCATTGAACCAAATGGCGAGGGAATTCTCATCGTTAATGCTTCAACCGTTCTGCATCTTAATCAGACCGCGGTTGAGTATGCATATGCACTGGTTCAGGGACTTAGTGATAAAGATGCAGTTAAAAATGTAGCAAAACGGTACGCTATTTCTAAAGACCATATTGAGAAAGATTTTATACTCTTTCGCGAAAGGATCATGACCCTCATTACAACCCCTGATCTGGATCCTGTGACATACCTCGACATGCAGCGCCAAACACCTTACAGCGGAGAGCTTTCAGCACCTTACCGCCTGGATTGCGCTTTGACCTACAAGGTAAGTAAAAGCAGTGACAAAGAAGCAGCCCCTCAAGAACGCGTAGATAGAGAGCTGACAACTGAAGAGTGGTTTACAATCATCAAAAAAGCCTTTGACGCTGGCATCCCCCATCTGCTCTTCACAGGTGGAGAACCGACAACTCGAGAAGACCTGCCAGAACTTCTGGAATATGCAGAAACCTTGGGTCTCGTAACAGGCTTATTAAGTGACGGATTAAAGCTTGCCAAGAAATCCTACAGATCCATGTTAATCAATAAGGGTCTGGATCATCTGATGATGATCATGGAAGTTAATAATGAGAAATCCTGGAAGACACTCCAAGCCATCCTGGATGAAGACCTCTTCACAACTGCCCACTTGACAATGGAAGCGAAACAGGATCTCAAGCCCTTTATAGACCGGTTAGCAAAAATGAAAGTCAACGCCATTTCATTGAGTGCCTCAGACCCATCCCTTGCAGATACTCTGCAAACACTGCGGGATTATGTCGCTCTACAACAGATAGAATTGGTTTGGGATATGCCTGTGCCTTACTCACGTTGGAACCCGGTTTCATTGGAACTGGCTGACATGGAAGTACCCCAAGGCGCCGGCTCGGCATGGCTATATGTCGAACCGGATGGCGACGTGCTGCCGGCACAGGGTGTTAACCATGTACTGGGAAACTTGCTCAAAGACTCTTGGGACAATATCTGGAATAGCCGCCCCAGCGAGTAAATGAGCATGTTAGATAATGCAAATTGGCATAAACGTTTTCTCCAGCAAGCTGGTTGGACCAGGAATTTACGCAGCTATCTGCTTGAAAAAATCGAGCTCCCTGAAAACGCTGACATTCTGGATGTCGGCTGTGGGACAGGAGCTCTATTTTTGGATTTTGAACCCCGCCAAGACACATACATTGGCTTAGACCTGGATCACAATAAACTTGCCTATGCACAAGCACACTTTGTGGACACAAACCTGATCTGTGCCAAGGGCGAAAAAATGCCATTACGAAACCAGTCTTTTGATCTGGTTTTTTGCCATTATTTGCTGCTATGGATCCAGCATCCCGCACAGCTCTTAAAGGAAATGTCCCGTGTATCACGGAAAGGCGGGATTGTAGCCGCCTTTTCGGAACCTGATTATCAAGCCAGAGTTGACCACCCAGAAGTATTCCAAAAATTAGGCCGACTCCAAAATCATTCCCTACAAGAACAAGGCGTTAATTTAAGTATCGGCCGTCAGCTCAACCAGCTCTTCCATCAAGCTGGCTTAGTAGACATCCACAACGGCGTGCTCGGAGGAGAATGGTCAAACGATCCGCAATCTAAACTTTCCTTTGAAGGCGAATGGGAAATGCTCGTTCACGACCTATCTGCTTATCTTACTGCTGCAGAAATCAATGCGTACAAAGACGATGCACAAGAAGCCTGGCTCACTGGCAATAAGACGCTCTTTATCCCTACCTTTTACGCTTATGGCAGAACGCCGTAAGAATCTCTGCCCTGCCAAACAGGATAGATCCAGCCATATTTACGCGCAATGATCGGAGTGTATGGCACTCCGGCTAGCGCGACCTGTCCCACCCTCTTTTGGCGGGGAAGCATGGGGTGCAATCGAAGTCGCTTATCTTTATTGTCTCAATTTTCCTTGCAATATTGGCTAACTCCAGCTATAATAGACACTTGAGTTCGGGGCGTGGCGCAGTCCGGCTAGCGCGCTTGCATGGGGTGCAAGAGGTCGAAGGTTCAAATCCTTTCGCCCCGACTTTGGACCGCTTACATATCCAGTAATTGGATGATAGCGGTCTTTATTTTTCTAAAATAAACTATCAAAATCCTCAAATTCCTATCCTCGTAGCAAGCTACTGGATAACCTACAAGAGATATACATTTATAACGACAACAGTCTAATATTATTTGACTTGAAATCAACTTGGAAGTACACCAAGGCTAGTTGGAAAGAGGTAAACGGATGTGAGATACGCCACTTTTGTTGAAACTTGAGCAGTGCGACCCAAACAGGGTCGCACTGCATAAGGGATGGGGGAGGTATGTCCGGAAATAGAATGGATACGAGCAAATATATCATTCTGGAAACGACTACGGTAAAATATGGGTGTT
>JAUXFJ010000008.1 GCA_030620065.1 Anaerolineaceae bacterium | reverse complement strand
TCGTTTCCCAATTTTCCGGTAATTTTCCTGCCAATCTGCGTTTTAATTCCTTGCCTTCCCGTGGATGCTTTACTGAATAGGATTTGATTTTTGTGTTCCAGGCTTCCTGTAATCTTTCACCCTGATCAATGCTGGTGCGGAAGTGCTCTAAAACATCCTCGGGCACATAAAATGTCGGTTCAATTGGCCAGCCTGCCTCTTCTTTGGCTTTGTTCAACTCCTCCCATCCGGGAGGGCTGCCATGCGCCTTTTCAGTTCCAGCAAGCGTTGGTAAGCCATAACCAATCGTTGTCCGGCAAATGATCAATGAAGGCCTTTCATCAGCTTTGGCATTTCGGATGGCTTTATCAATGGCTTGTACGTCATTACCGTCAGACACTTTTTGCACCTGCCAACCGTAAGCTTCAAACCGCTTCCCACGATCCTCTGTAAACGCAAGATCTGTCGAGCCTTCAATCGAGATGCGGTTGTCATCATAGAGATAAATCAACTTTCCCAGTCTTAAATGGCCAGCCAAAGAGGCAGCTTCAGATGTGATGCCTTCCATGAGATCGCCATCAGTCACAATTGCATACGTATAATGATTGATGACATCATAATCTTCTTTATTGAACTCAGCTGCTAAATGTGCTTCAGCAATTGCCATGCCGACGCCATTTGCAAAACCCTGCCCTAGAGGACCGGTCGTTGTTTCAACACCGGGCGTCAATCCATATTCCGGGTGCCCGGGTGTCTTACTTCCCCACTGTCGGAATCTTTTCAATTCCTCAAGTGGCAAATCGTAACCAGTAAGATACAACAATGAATATAACAACATAGATCCATGTCCACCGGACAGGATAAATCGATCCCGATCCGGCCAATGTGGGTCTTTTGGGTTATGTTTTAGGTGATTCATCCAGATCGTATATGCCATTGCGGCTGTGCCCATGGGTAAGCCCGGATGTCCCGAATTAGCTGTCTGAACCCCGTCTGCAGATAAAAACCTGATTGAATTAATCGCTCGGTCAAGTATCGGCCTGGTTTCCATTATTATGCTCCTGATGTAAATTTCCTATCATTAAGACTATCCGCTAATTTTACCATGTCCATAATAAAGAGAGTTTATGTCCAATTTCCAGGATATCTCGTATAATTAACTTTGAAATGCAGTTTGATCCAAAGCACCTCAACCATAAATCACCGATTAATTCGTAACGGAGTGCAAGGAGAACAAATACGTTGGATCTTCAGGGAAAAACAGCGCTTGTAACCGGCAGTGCCGTAAGAATAGGTCGAGCGATTGCTCTCGCTCTAGCCGAAAAAGGCTGCAACCTAATTCTTCATTATAAAACTTCTGAAAAAGCTGCTAAAGAAGTACAAAGCGCAGCCATTAACTTCGGTGTGAAAGCTCTCTGCATCCAGGGAGACTTCAGTCAACGAGAACAAGTTGAGACCTTAATCCCCACAGCACTTGAATCAATCGATCATATTGACATACTTATAAATAATGCTGGAATTTACATCAGCGGCGCAGGTTTGGAAACAAATGCTGAAGACTGGGAGAGGCAATTCACTGTCAATCTGCAAGCGCCTTTTATATTAAGTCAAGCATTTACGCGTCAATTACCTGCCAATGCACTGGGGAAAATCGTGAATATCTCGGATGCGCGCGTATTTCATCAAAAACCGGATCATTTTGCATACCGGTTGAGCAAATCAGCATTACTCGATATGACCGTCATGTTTGCTCTCGAATTAGCCCCGCAGATATGTGTCAATGCCGTAGCGCTGGGGATCATGCTGCCTTTGGTTGGCCGCGAGGATGTTGACCTGCAAGCGCTTGCAAACGCCCGTATACCGCTTCAGAGAATAGGGAGTTCGGAAATAGCTGTGCAAAACGTTTTGCACCTTTTGGAGCAGGATTTCATTACAGGTGAGGTGATCCGAGTGGATGGCGGCGAATTCCTTTTATAGACTATGCTGATTGTCCTGCTATCTAATCATTAATTGGTATCAGAGCGTCAGTTACGGCTATCAGGAGTAAAATAAGTAATTATCACTACCTTTTGGAAAATAACTCATGGATAAAATCATTATCACTGACTTGAAGGCTTCCGGGATCATCGGAGTCAAGAGCCTTGAACGGAGACAAGCCCAAGAAATCCTCGTTAACCTGATACTGTTTACGGATACGCGCAAAGCCGCGGCAAGCGACTCCATTGATGACACAATTAATTATTCAACTGTTGCCAAGGAACTCATCGAGCGGATTAAGCGATCAGATTTCTACACCGTTGAAGCTTTAGCTGAAGATCTGGCCAGGTTCTGCATCCTGGAATTTAATGTTGAAACCGTTCAACTAAAGGTCGAGAAACCCCAAGCTGTCAAAAAAACACGCCGTGTTGGAGTCGAAATCAAGCGTTGCAAAAAGGATTATATTTCCTAGAAATGCAGCCTTTCAGCACCGCGGGATATGTTATTCAGAAATTCCATCCGTGTTGACATGTCTTTACGAAATGCGCCCAACATGGTTGAGGTTGTCATGCGAGAATCGTGTTTCTTCACGCCGCGAATCATTGAACACATGTGCAGTGCTTCCACAACCACCGCGACACCAGCGGGTTTCAAAACCGCATCGATGAATTCAGCAATTTGGCGAGTCATCTTCTCCTGGATCTGCAGACGGCGGGAAAACATATCCACAATCCTAGGTATTTTTGAGAGACCGATAATCTTTTCCTGAGGAATATATGCGACATGGGCTCTGCCAATAAATGGAAGCATATGATGCTCACACATACTGTAAAACTCAATATCCCTAACAATAACCATGCCATCGTAAGGCACATCGAAAAGTGCGCCATTGATCAGTTTTTGGGGATCAGTTCGATATCCCGCCAGCAATTCCTCATAACTCCGGGCAACCCGTTCAGGCGTATCCTCCAAACCCTCCCTTTCCGGGTCCTCACCAATTGCTTTTAATATATCCTGAATTGATTTACTTATTGCTTTAATATCTATATCTGAATCGCAAAACAATGAAGCGATTGAATTTAAGTGATCATCGCAAGCAATATCCATAAATTACTCCTTTCAACTATTATATACTTATATTCAATTGGCTTAAATAAAAACTTGCAGCTTATATAATGTTAAAACTGCAAGTTTGCTTTTGTCAATAATCCCATTTAATCAATGATAGGATCAATCAAACCATAACTGCCATCACGTCGTAAATAAAGTACATTAATCTTGCTTGTATTTGCATTGTAAAAAACAAAGAAGTTTTCGTGTCCCAGAAGCTGCATTTGCTCCAGCGCTTCCATTTCATCCATTGGAATCAAAGGAAAACTCTTTCTGCGAGCAATCCTTAATTCGGGTTCCATTTCTTCTATCTCAGTCTCTTCCGAAAAAGCTTCACCTGCTGATACACCATCTCCACGATTGCGGTAATGTTTACCTTTAAACCGTTCTATCTGCCTTATCATTTTGTCAATAGACTCATCAATTGCTGCAAAAATGTTATCAGCCCGCTCTTCTGAGCGCAGGATAAGTCCTTTACCTCGGATTGTGAGTTGTGCAACGTGGCGATCATTAGCATTGCGAGCTGATTTTACATGTGCAAGGTCAACACGGCACTCTTCAATTTCACTGAGGAATTTCTCTAACTTGGACACTTTCTTCATAACATAATCATTGATTCGGTCAGTTAACTTCAGGTCTTTTGAAAACACATTGATTTGTAGAGCCATAGTAGTATCCTCCTTTATGATTTGTTTTTATTATACAATATTTACTCATTTGTCATCATACTTGCATTTGTATAGACAGATCTTGCAAGGGTAAGGCAATAAATGCGATTTGCACCGGCCGTCCTTAAAGCAAGTGATGATGCGTCTATTGTAGCCCCAGTTGTGGTGACGTCGTCGATTATTAATATACGCTTTCCTTCAACAAGCTTATTGTCAGCTTGAAAAGCATCCGCAACATTTTCCCATCGCTCATAGGCAGAGAGTTCAACCTGGGGTTTGGTATCCCTGACACGCCAACAAGCATAGGGGGCATATTTAATTCCAAAATACAATGCTAAGGGAAATGCCAACAAACCGGATTGGTTATAACCGCGCTCTTTCAAACGGCTCGCACTCAATGGGATTGGTATAACGAGATCAATCTGCCAATTCAGTTCACATCCAGCCTTGATCAACATGCATGCCAAGATTTCGCCAAGACCCTGGTCATTTTGATATTTTAATTTGTGGATCGCTGCACGTATTGGTCCATCAAAAGCCGCAATTGATCGCATTGAATCATAATGTGGAACTTTCCCGGCACAATAAATACATTTACCAGAATGCTCTAATGGCCTGCCGCATATATCACACATTGGTGCCTGAACAAAACGAATAGAGTCCGTGCATTCCTGGCAAAAACGCTCTCCTTGAACGTCGCATCCCCCACAATTTGGTGGAAATACCCAATCCAATGCCCCCCACAAATAATTATACAATCGATAAAAGACTTTGCCTTTTTCCATATGGGTAGGTCACAAGTCCTTAGATAGATGCTATCTGACCTCGTCTTATCAAAGCCCTAACAGATTATCCTGATATGTTTTGCATAGTATCCTGATAAAAATTAACCAACGCGGGCCATAACAATGTTATTATCGTAAACAGAATGATAAATACCAGAATTATGATCAGTGCATATTCAATAATGCCTAGTCTGTTTTTGTCAGATGAGAAAGACACTATTAAACCTCCCGGCTAGTTTGTATCTTATTATATTATACGTTAGAATATCATATATAATTAAAACATACAAATACCCTTCGCAGCTGGAAAGACAGTAGATTATCTATTGCGATTAATTTAGTTTTTATATACAATGATATTATGTTACTGAAAGTATGTCGAATAATCAAGTTCTATAAGAATTAAGGAGAAACTATGAGCGATATTTTCGAAAGTGTAACTGGTGATCAAGACTTCATCAAAAAGATCCTCGCAAAGATTCCTGGCTTCAAAGGCTACATCGAACGAGCGGATCGGCGAATGTCTGATAAACTGCTGCGCGAAGCAGTCGCGAGTGAATTTGAAACCCTGTACCAAAGGATCTCTGCACTTCAGCGGGACCTCATCAAACAAGGTGGACTAGCTTATATCGATGATCTTGAAGAAGCTGCACTAAAACTGCGTCAGTTCATCGATCGTGTCAGAACAGCATCCTACGGCTATGCTGGCATATTTGATGCGATCAAGATTAAGGAAGACGAACTTGCACAGGTTTATGAATATGATGCAGCATTGCTATCACTTTCAGATGAAGTAAGCCGTGCAATCGACAATGTCGAAGCTTCCTTTGGCACAGATGGGCTACCAGCCTCAATTGGGCATCTGACCAATACATCTCAGCAGTGCGTAGATGCTTTCAATAAACGTTCAGAGGTGATGAAAGGTATTAATGTATCTGCTGAATAGGTGATATCCAACAAGCCTATCTGCAAATATAATTAGTGAGAATGGAGAAAAATTATGGCTAGAATTTTTGATGTTGTAGAATATCCGAACGAAATGGCAAATGAGATTGTCCACCGTTTCCCGGAAAGTGGTCCTGCTGACCTGCGTATGGGCTCTCAGGTTATCGTCAGAGAATCACAGAACGTAGTCTTCTTCCGAGATGGGCGTGCCTTAGATGTCCTTGGACCAGGAAGGCACACGATCACAACCGCGAACCTACCCCTGATCACCGATTTTATCGGTAAAGCCTTTAATAATCGCACTCCCTTCACTGCTGAGGTTTATTACATCTCAATGAAGGAATTCGCTGACCGTAAGTGGGGTACACCTCAACCAATTATTGTCCGCAACCCTGGTGTAGGATTAGGCGTTGCCCTCTTGCAGGGATTCGGCACATACAGCTTCCAGGTGAAAGATCCACAGCAATTCATTACGCAGATCGTCGGTTCTCAAGGCCAATATCGTACATCCGACATTGAAAATCGTCTTCGAACGATGTTGCTTTCGAAACTTCAGGATCTTCTTGGAGAAACTACCGCCAAGAGCAATGTTCTTGAATTGATCGGTTTGACAGACGAATTAAGCGCTGGTGTACGAGCAAAAACGCAGGATGATTTTGCAGCCATCGGTTTGCTTCTGAAATCCTTCTACATTGGTAACCTTAAACCCTCTGATAAATCTGCTGAAGAACTGCGCGCGATGGGTATGTTGGATATGCAGACCTACACCCAACTTCAAGCCGCAGATGCTATGAGAGATGCAGCTCAAAACCCAAGTGGTGGAGCAGGTTTGACAGCAGGTATTGGCGCCGGCATGGGAATTGGCAACGTGTTGAGCAATTCACTGCAAGGTATGGGTACCGGTCAACAAGGCCAACAAGCAGGGTCTGGCGGAGCAGCAGTTATGCCCGATGTAATGACACCCGCTGAAGCAGCTTCTTTCTTAAAGGTCGCTGAAGAAGATGTTGTCGCAGCCACTACTGCCGGCGAACTAAAAGCTCGCAAGATCGGCAAGGCATACAGAGTCAGTAAAGAAGCACTAGAAAAGTATCTGCAAGGTTAATCAATATTAGGGTCTGGCGAAAACCAGACCCTTTTTCTTTACTTCTGCTCCACATGGTATAATCAGCCTCGCTGTAGAAAATCCATCACTTTGCTGGAGTTTGATGAAACTTCACGAATATCAATCGAAACAGATTTTTTCGCGAAATGGAATACCCATACCACAAGGCAGATTAGCATCAACCCCTATTGAAGCAAAACAGGTTGCCGAAGAACTTGGGTTACCAGTGGTTCTTAAAGCCCAAGTTTTAGTGGGTGGAAGAGGTAAAGCCGGGGGAATCAGCTTAGTAAAAACACCAGATGAAGCGGAAGAAGAAGCCTCGAAGATCTTGGGTAATAAGATTAAAGGCTTGCCTATCCGAAATCTCTTGGTAGAAAAAGCCATCAATATTCGTCAAGAGATATATTTTGGAATCACGAACGACCGCCTGGCTGGTAAACCTATTATGATCGCATCTGGAGAAGGCGGTGTTGATATTGAAAAAATCGCCTGCACTAGGCCCGATAAAATAATCAAGGTACACATTAATCCATTGCTAGGTCTTCGTGATTTTCAAGTACGAGGTATCGCTACAGAAATTAACTTACAGCGAGAGAACTGGCGGAAATTCCTTCAAATAGGGAAGGGTTTATGGCAGGTATTTTGTGACATTGACGCAACGCTTGCTGAGATCAATCCATTAGTCGTTACAAACGAAGGTCACCTCTTCGCAATAGATGGAAAGATCACCATTGACGACAATGCACTTTTTCGCCAACGCGATCTTATTGACATGCGCGATCTTTCTGCTGAAAGCCCGGAAGAAATCAAAGCGCGTAAATTTGACCTTTCTTATATTCGATTATCAGGAAATATTGGCTGTCTGGTAAATGGTGCTGGTCTGGCTATGGCAACAATGGATAATATTAAAATCTGTGGTGGCGAACCGGCGAATTTTTTAGATATTGGCGGTGGAGCAAGCTCTGAAAAAGTGAGTGCCGCCCTAAAAATAATTTTGTCCGATCCAAATATCAAAACCGTATTGATCAATATTTTTGGCGGCATCACTCGCTGTGACGAAGTTGCCAGAGGTATTCTCACGGCTTTAGGAAACAACAATCGTAACGTCCCAATGGTAATCCGTCTGGTTGGTACAAATGCAGAAGAAGGAAAGAAACTTCTCTTAGATGGAAATCAGATCACCGCCAATACGCTTTTCGAAGCAGCCCAATTGGCAGTGCAAACTGCAAAAGGGGTAAAAGCATGAGCATTCTGGTTGATCAAGATTCTCGTATCTTGGTGCAAGGTATCACCGGCAAGGAAGGCTTATTCCATGCCCAGCAGATGCTAACCTTTGGGACAAAAGTGGTTGCTGGCGTGACACCTGGTAAAGGCGGCGAATGGGTTTTAGATGGTAAAGTACCAGTTTTTGACTCCGTTAGAATGGGCGTTGAAGTAACAGGAGCCGATACCAGCGTGATATTCGTCCCCGCAAAACACGCAATGGACGCAATTCTTGAGGCCGAAGCGGCCGGAATTTCCGTAATTATATGCATAACTGAAGGGATTCCGATTCATGATATGATGAGAGTTAGATCATATCTTGATAATAGTCAAACACGGTTAATCGGACCCAACTCGCCAGGTGTTCTTTCGCCGAAACAAGCTAAGGCAGGAATTATCCCGGGAAATATCGCCATCCAAGGCAACATAGGTGTTGTATCCCGCTCTGGCACATTGACCTATGAAATCGTATATGCACTCAAGCACCTTGGTTTGGGCATTAGCACCTGTGTCGGAATCGGAGGGGATCCAGTTATAGGTACTTCATTCACAGATATTCTGGAAATATTCGAAGCTGACCCCTTTACAGAAAAGGTTATCATGATTGGAGAGATCGGTGGCACCGAAGAAGAAGTTGCAGCAGAATTTATCGCTTCTCAAATGACGAAACCTGTCTACGCCTATATTGCCGGTGAAACGGCGCCCGGTGACAAACGCATGGGTCATGCAGGTGCAATTATTGAATATGGTATTGGGTCAGCGAGCACAAAAACAGAATCCTTACATGATGCTGGGGTAATAATCGCACATCACCCAGAAGAAATCCCCCAAATGATCATGAAGTCGCTTGGATTGGTTGGCTCAGATATTGATCAGTAATTTGTAATAAGGAGGTGCAATAATCACACCTCCTTATAATTGATTATTATTTACTCTAAAAGCTATTTCTTTAATTGCTCGTCAATGTAAGTAATAGCATCTTTTACAGTTTTGATATTCCGTGCATCCTCATCGGAGATGATAATGTCGAATTTCTCACAGAAACCATCGATCAAAAAGAATTGATCCATTGAATCGGCTTTAAGATCTTCAATGAATTTTGTATCTACTGTAATATCACTGCCATCGATTTTTAAGACATCTATAATGACATCTTTTACTGACTTTAATGTATCTGACATAAAACGCCTCCATTATTGGTATTATTAACAATACTATTTTATCCTGCCTTATAAAACTGTCAAGCCTGACAGATTACAAATCATATATATAACACAATATTATGAAAAAAGATACCGCAACAACCACAAGAAAAGCAGAACACGTCCAGATTAATCTTGAAAGAGACGTCAGTTCAACATTGGCGACCGGTCTGGAAAGAATCCACTTCATACATCAGGCTTTGCCTGAAATTAACCTGGATGATGTAAGTATTTCCCAAAACCTATTTGGCAAGACGATTTCGTCACCGATACTCATCTCTTCCATGACGGGTGGAACAAGCAAAACAGCTGAAATAAACCAAAAGCTGGCATCTGCCGCACACGAAACTGGTATAGCAATGGGTCTTGGGTCTCAGCGTGCTGCGATAGAAGACCCAGAGCAAGCATACACGTTCAAGGTCCGCAAATATGCACCAGACATTCTATTGTTTGCGAATATTGGCGCTGTTCAGCTAAACCTGGGATATGGTGTCGATACCTGCCAAAAAGCTGTCGATATGATCGAAGCAGATGCTCTAATCCTCCACCTCAATCCCTTACAGGAAGCCCTCCAGCCGGAGGGTGATACCCAATTTAAAGACTTGCTGGTTAAGATTGAAAAAATCTGTGCGAAATTGACCGTACCCGTAATTGTCAAAGAGGTTGGGTGGGGCATCTCCGCCCAATGCGCGCACATACTCAACGACATTGGCGTTACCGCAATTGACGTGGCGGGCGCAGGGGGAACATCATGGTCGCAAGTTGAAATGTATCGAAATGATGATCCTTATGCGGCTGAAACTGCAGCGGTTTTCCGAGATTGGGGCATCACCACAGTTGATTCTATACTGAATGTGAAGGAAAATGCCCCAGAGGTGACGATTTTCGCCTCTGGTGGTCTTAGGAATGGACTCGATATCGCCAAATGCCTTGCCATGGGTGCAAAGTTAGGCGGTATGGCGGGTCTATTCTTGCAAGCTGCGACTACAGAATATGATCACTTACTTAGAACAATCCAGCGTTTATCGCGCGAAATTCAGATTTGCCTTTTCGCAACCGGAAAACAAAACTTGCATGATTTTGATCATTCTGTCATACAAATAAATAATAAGGTTCGCTAGATGGATCCTCAAATATTGACGAATGAAATCCGTAGCGAAATTGAAAATACCCTAAAGGAAACTGTCGCAGTCCATATTTCCGCAGATTATCCAGACTTTATTGAAATGATCACCTACCATATGGGCTGGACGGGAAATGGTGCTGGACCTAAGACCCAAGGCAAACGCATCCGTCCACTTCTACTGCTTCTAAGCACAGGTGTCTGTGGTGGCAATTGGCATACTGCGCTTCCCACTGCTGCTGCGGTTGAAATCCTTCATAACTATACGCTCATCCATGATGACATCCAGGATCAAAGCGCAACTCGCCGCGGTCGGCCTACATTATGGAAACAATATGGTATTCCACAAGCAATTAATACAGGAGACGCCCTGTTCAGCTTGGCTGAATTAACTTTGGCAAACCTTGAAAAGGTTTATTCGCTCAAACAGTCCCACCAATCAGCTAAAATTCTTAACAAAGCCTCATTGAAACTCACACAAGGTCAATATTTAGACATTGCCTTTGAGTCCGAAAATAACATCACATTAGACGCATATATGGAAATGATAAAATATAAAACCGCCGCTCTGATCAGTGCTTGCACAGAAATCGGTGCAGTTCTGGGGTCGAATGATTCCGAAACCAGAAGATATGCTGCAGATTTTGGCGAAAACTTAGGGTTAGCCTTTCAAATCCTTGACGATTACTTAGGTATTTGGGGTAATCCGGATAAGATCGGCAAATCGGTGGAAAATGACTTAATCTCCCACAAGAAAAGCTTACCGATATTATATGGACTAATGAAAAAGGGCGAATTTTGCGACTGCTGGTTAAAAGGTGCGATTAGTGAAATTGAAGTTGAGCATTATTCACTGATGCTAAAAAAAGAAGGCGCACAGGATTACACACTGCAAATGGCAGATGATTTCACAAAAAGAGCCTTGGATGCTTTGAGTTTAATGACAACCCGCAAGAACGAATTCGCAGCTGTACTAGAAGACTTAACTAACAAACTTCTGACCCGAGATAAATAAATCCCATAATGATATTTGAGCATTTTCCTTAGAATGAAGAAACCATTTAACCTAGCTTACTTCATTTCACCTCACGGACTTGGCCATGCAGCACGCGCTTCTGCTGTGATGAATGCGCTTCACGCTGGATATCCTGATGTATATTTTCATATCTTTACAAGTGTTCCAAAATGGTTCTTCAAGGATTCGCTCGATGGTCAATTTAGACTCCACGAGTTAGTCACTGATGTAGGTTTGATTCAAACCTCATCACTATCAGAGGATATTCCCAAAACCCTTGATAGATTGCATCACTTCTATCCACTTCCAATCCAATTCTGTGATCAGTTAGCTTTAGAAATCAATGCCCTGGATTGTGAGGCAATTCTCTGTGATATCGCACCGCTTGGTATTGAAATTGCAGAAAATGCTGGCTTGCCCTCATTTTTGATCGAGAATTTCACTTGGGATTGGATATATGAAGGTTACTTAAATATATCCAAAGAATTCGAACCCCTCATTAAAATCCTTGTTACAATTTTCAAAAAAGCAACATTTCATGTCCAGGCAATTCCGGTCTGCAATCCCGACCCTCTAGCCAGCTTCAGCGTTCCCCCAATCAGCAGGGCGCCTAGAACACCTCGTGAAGTCATTCGTCACGAAATGCACATCTCAGGCACACAGAAGATGGTGTTGATCACCATGGGTGGTGTCAAAGAAAAACTTTCCTTGTTGGGAGCTTTCAAGAACCATCCCCGCTTCGTTTTCGTCATTCCGGGTAGCAGCGATACGATCAAGATTTCAGGCAATACCATTCACCTGCCATATCATTCAAAATTCTATCATCCTGATCTTGTTTATGCCGCTGATGCCGTAATTGGTAAAGCTGGTTATTCTACTGTTAGTGAAACTTATCATGCAAGAAAGCCTTTTGGCTTTGTTAATCGAGAACACTTTCGTGAAGCCCCCATTATTGAAGATTTTATTATCGACGAAATGAATGGAATACCACTGTCACAAGAGGATTTTCATTCAGGCAAATGGCTGCTTTCCTTAGATTCAATAATAAACACAAGCCCGTTAAAACATGAAGCAACCAATGGTGCTCAATTGGTTGCTGAATTTGTGATCAATTCCTTATAATACCTCAAACTGTTTGATTCAGGATATCAATACTCCCTTGCGCTAATAAAGCGATTGCCTCGGGTAGACAGGCCTCATCAATATCGAATTTCGGATGATGGTGCCCATAAGTAAATCCTTTTTCTTGATTTGCTGAACCGATAAATACAAAGCACCCAGGGATATCCTGCATCAAAAAAGACATATCCTCTGAGCCCATTGTTCTGAAAGAAGTTTCAACCACAGCCCCAGTCAGCATTGTCCTTGCCAAACTCTCAATCAGTACTGATAGTTTTTTATCATTGATAACCGGAAAGGTGATTTCCTTTATGTTGATCTCTGCTTTGCAACCCATCGCCTGAGCAACACCTTCAACGGTTTCTTTAAAACGCTTAACAACTCTTTCGTGAACTTGAGGAGTAAAAGTACGAATTGTCCCTTCAGCGTTCACATAAGGGGGAATAATATTGAAAGCATTTCCACCTTCGACATGCGTCACACTGACTACCGCGCTTTCAAGTGGGGCTACATTCCTGGATATGATACCTTGCAGAGCAGTGATGATTTGAGCAGATGCCAGCACTGGGTCAACGGCAAGATGAGGTACTGCGCCATGCCCTCCTTTGCCAACTATCTTGAAATTAAAAATATCTGCCCCCGCCATTACTGGCCCATCGCTGATCCCAAACCAACCAACGGGTTTTTCATTCCAAACGTGCATAGCCATTGCATAATCCGGCACAGGGTCCCTCAGTACACCATCCTTGATCATTGCCGCAGCGCCCCCCTGCCCCTCTTCTGCTGGTTGAAATACAAACTTAACAACACCAGGCAGTTCTTCCAGATGTGCAGACAAGATTTTTGCTAATGTCAAACCAACCGCAGTATGGCTGTCATGCCCACAGGCATGCATTTTTCCATGGTTTCGTGAAGCATATTCAGCATCGGTTTCCTCGACTATTGGTAATGCATCCATATCAAACCTTAAGAGAAGCACAGGTTTATCTTTTGTGCCCTTAAGGAGACCAACAACACCAGTCTTGCCAACTCCTGTTTTTACGTCTAACCCTAGTTCCTTCAATTCTCCCGCGACGATACCTGCCGTACGTGTCTCTTCAAAACCGATTTCCGGATGGCGGTGAAAATCACGTCGGAAAGACTGGGTGTATGTGAATAATGACCTCGCTTCAGCCAATAAATCCATGCCTATCTCCTAAAAACTATCCTGCGGAATTTTTCTTCGTATCTGATCTGCCCGTTTTCATCTTTTTCAAGCCGCTCCTGCATACGGATCTCAAATGCTTTTGGGTCGCCAATCTGAGAAGCGTGTTCCTTCAGAGCTTCAAATCGTGCTTGCCATTCAGAATACACATCCAAACAGATATCTGGTTCACTTGTCAGGCTCATCCATACCTCTTCAACGGAATGAGGCGCCAAGCCCTCATCGGCAAGCTCAGGAAAGAAAAGAACATTTCCTGCAGCAGGGAATACCGCATCAATAACGACCTGTCCAGCTGCACGATGATCTGGATGATTTATATATCGTTGGTTAGCAAAAATATTCGAGGGGTCACAGGTCACAAGAATATCAGGTTTGCTTTTTCGTATGATCCGAACAACCTCCTTACGAGTTTCCAAATTTGGTATAAGATAACCATCGGGGTAGTCAAGAAATTGCACAGATTCAACACCTAAGCAAGCTGCGGCTTGATTTTGTTCTTTAACCCTTATCTCAGCAATCTCTTCAGGAGAAAGCAAGGGGTCTTTTGATCCTTTGTCACCTTTTGTGAGCAGGCAGTAGCTAACTTTGTGCCCTTTTTTTATCCACCTTGCGATCGTTCCACCTAAAAAAAATTCTGGGTCATCTGGATGAGCCAAGATGATCAGAATCTTTTTATTGTTTGTCCAGTCTTCCAGATTCTCTGTCATTTCCTTCTTCTGCTGCGCCGGCTGCGTTGAGAGTGTTTTTTATTCTGATCTCTGTTATTTTTCTGTGTTTGCTCGACTTTAGAGGCTTTGCTAGATTCTCGCTTACTCTCGAGTTCAGCCTTTTCATTCGCTTTTTCTTCGTCAACTAAACCTTGTGCGTCCATTTCGGCCTTTTCCAATTCGTCCTTGCTGAATTTTCGAGGACCAATTTCAGGAATGTTCACAATGATTGACTGACTTAGAGGTAAGACCTGAATAACCTTCCCCTCACCGGCTGGTGTTTGGACCATCTTTTTCCGTTTCGGAAGATTTTTCCTGGCTTCAGCATAATATTCATATTCAAAAAGCAGGCAGCATCTCAGTCGCCCACACATCCCCGTAATTTCAGAAGGCGTCAAGGAAATATTCTGGGTTTTCGCCATTCGGATGGAGATAGAAGTAAATTCTGTCATATATTTTGAACAACAACGCGTCTCAAGACCGCATGCTCCCATTCCCCCAAATGCCTTCGCAACATCGCGCGGTCCAATCTTCCGCAATTCTATCCTTACATTTTTAATCTTCCGTGATAATTCATGGTGAAAATGTTTGATATTGAATTTCGGATCAGCTTCGATATTAAGCATAATCAATAAACGCGACTCATCAAACGAATATTCGGCTGATACTATTTTTATACCTTGATAACCAGCTGTCTTTGCAGTTTCTCTTGCAATCTGTACTGCTTCCTGCTCCTTATCTGCTAGCATTTGTCTTAACAAGAGATCTCGCGGTGAAGCAGGTCTTTCAACCGGCTTTATTTCCCCTTGACCCAGTTTTGCCGACTTAATGTTTGTTTTTACTATTTTCGCGAGTTGCTTTCCGCGACGCGTGTCTACAATAACAGTATCATCAATCCCAAGCTCGGGATACTGAGAAGCATCAAAATAATAAACTTTACCAACCTCTTCAAACCGGACGCCAACAACGTTTGATTCGCTCATAATTTTGATTATATCACGCGTGACCTATTGCTGCATGGCTCGCATACTGATCTCTGCGGCAATTGACTGTGCAATCCCTTTTAAGGTTTGCGCTGCTTTAGATGCAGGATCCAGTAAAATGATAGGTTTTCCTTCATCGCCGCCCAAACGGATGTTCGCTTCTAGCGGAACTGCACCTAATAGTTTTGTTCCAGAAATGGCGGCTAGTTGGGTACCACCCCCTTCACCAAACACATTAAGATAGCTGCCATCTGCCAATTCCAAGTAAGACATATTTTCCACAATGCCCAATACAGGAACTTCCAACTTTTGGAACATCGAAACTGCTCTAAAAGCATCGTCAAAAGAGACTTGCTGGGGTGTCGTTACAATAACGCCACCTGTTGGCGGTATCGTCTGCACAAGAGAAAGTTGGACATCACC
>JAUXFJ010000183.1 GCA_030620065.1 Anaerolineaceae bacterium | reverse complement strand
TGAGGAATATCGATATACGTGCAGTGTACAAGACTCCCCTCAGGATGCTGGGTATGCGGAATGGTCACCAATTCATGCGCTTCATTCGCATCTCGATCGCTGTTCTTGCCAAAAATGACCGACCCATCTTCCGTAGCATTTGCCAAGGCAACAAAAGTATCACACATCTTCAATCAGCTCCTTTACTTTCATTACAACCTCTTCAATTGAAAGCTTGTCAGTATTGATCACGACAGCATCTTCAGTAATTTTCAATGGCGCGATTGTACGTGTTGAATCAATCCGATCCCTCATTATAAGAGAATCAAGTGTTTCCTTATAGTCGACTTCTTCCCCGCGCCCTTGCACCTCTATCAGTCGCCGCCTTGCGCGTTCTTCAATAGAAGCGTCCAAATAGATCTTTAATTCAGCCTCTGGACAGACAACCGAACCAATATCACGTCCAACCATAACGACATTGCCGCGCATACCAATACGGCGTTGCTGCTGGGTCATCGCCAGTCGGACACCTCGATAAGCAGAGACTGGTGAAACAGAGTAATTGACTTCAGGTAAACGAATATCCCACGTTACGTCACAGCCATCCAGAAACACGTCATAGGCCCTTCCATCGTCAAGCGAGGGTGGATTCACATCAATCCGTATCGTTTCTGCCAAATGCGTGACCTTTACTTCATCTTTAATTGGTATATCTGAATTTATCACTGCCAAAGTTACAGCGCGGTACATGACCCCAGTATCAAAAAACAAATACCCAAGATCTCTTGCTAATATTGCCCCAACGGTAGACTTACCCGAAGCAGCTGGCCCATCAATTGCAATTATGTTCGGTGTTTTCATCGAAGTGAGATCCTATTATTTCTTTCTACTTGTTTATTTGTTCGCCCGGGAAGATATCGCCCCGCACCCATAGGAGAATATTGCTTTCATAGAAAACGACTTGGCGATTGATCACCCAACGTAAGATGTCGACTAGATTCATCTGCTCCCAAGCAGGCCATTGATAACGCAAGAAATCCTGCCCCCGATAACTCGCTGAGAGTTCAGGCATGTCCTCAAGCTCTGTAATGACAAACATCGGTTGTCTTTCAGCAGGTATATAGGTCATAAACTCTACACTTTCAAACCGCCGCAAATCCCAAGCGAGATCAGATGCATTCAAACCGGTTACAATAATATCCGCCGCGTGTGATTCGCCAATCGACAGATTAGATAAATCTTCAATTGTGTTTACCATCAGGTCATTCAGAGGAATATTCCGCCCGCGCCTCCATAGCTCTGCTCTCTGACCGCTTTTCATCCCAAGGCTGCTTAGGCTGAACGAGATCATATAAACCAGCAGGAAAACGCCAAAACCTATCATAAACCCATGCAAAGCTACGTCAAATCGCCAGCCCAGGCCGATCAAGATGACCGTAATGATCAGCAGACAGACTCCCGCAGCAACTGCAATCGTGTACTTCAATGCATCCCCCTGCTGTAGCGCGGGATCAGCCAGTGACTTGAGGTTCATAGCTATAAAAACGAACATGACCACAGTGAAAAGGATCACGGCTAATTGAACGATTTTACTTTCTTCAAACCATTTAACATTACCTACAATATGACGGGCTGTTAATACCCACAAGGGAATGATAGCCCAAACAAGATCAATCACTTGCCTGCCAGGTTGGATCAATACAAAGATGACAGCAATTAAGAACCATACACTCAACACGCGCCCCAAGTCATCCTCAACAAACCATGCTTTAATACCAGCCCATAGTCCCAATACGAGGGGCAGAAACTGATAAGTAAGCAAAGCCAACAATGGCTGCCAAAAAGCAGTCCCTGAGGAGCTGTAAAACCGTTTAATAAACTCCGGGAAGCCTGCCAATATGCCGCTTAACCCAGCTGGATAAAGGAAGAAACTGCTTCCCACAATGATGAGCGTTCCTGCAAAGTAAGCAAGCGCCTTCCATGGTATTCCCGTTTTTAAAGATAGTTCCTCAGTACCAGTTTTCTGTTGATCCTCACCGGAAAAAGGGTGAATGTTTAACAGTACACTGAGCCCCCAAGTAATACCAAGGATCAACGCCCCCAACCAAAAGGACTCGCCCCCCATCAAAGCTAATGCCAGCGAAACTCCTGCCATGGCAGGCTGCTTATGATATAACAAACTCAGACCTGCAATAAGACCGATAAGTGCAAAAATGGGGCTGCCAGTTTGACGTGCCACAAAAAGCATCGCTGGGTCAATTGCCAAGCAAAACGCCAGCGTCAATGCCGTCCATCTACCGATCTTTTCCCGCCAAATATACGGAAGGAGCACAATCAGGCTGCCCATCATTGCAGGCCAAAACCGAGCCACAAATCTACTTGAATCAAGAAGATAAAAGCTTAAACTGGTTAGTCCAACATAACTCGCGTGGGAGCCAACCCCAACCGCGTTTCTTTGAGCAATTGAAAACGCCTGAAAAGCCCATGTAGCTTCATAGTCGGTAAGAGGTAAACTTCCTAATCGACACAAACGCAGAAAAAGGCCTAGAAAGAAAATTCCTGTGTACAATAGAGGTTCAAAGTGTTTCTTATTTTTTTTCATGTTTAATTGTCCTTAAAGCCTTGCCAGGAATCTGATTGACCAGCAAGTACTTCATAGATAATTGCATTGGGATTTTCAAAAACAGCCTGAAGCTGCATTTGGAATTTCTCCTCATTGACTAAATATGTACTGCGCTCCAAATCTCCAATATATATATATCGAATATTATAATTGTCTATGATGCGTTTTGCTTCCATCCACGAGCTCGTGCTGTAAAGTATTTCAATGTCCGCTTGACGGGTACCCATTTCTTCCCCTCCCCCGCGCCACTGCAAAACATGCCCAATCCAGCCTAAAACAGTAGGCATACCCGAAAGTGTGGAAACTCGTGCATAACCCGTATAACTGCCACCTGTAGGGCTGACTGCCTCAACCATAACCCCAAGTGGTGCCTCTTTCAACCAGTCAACAGCATCCATTTGGTCAAGGCTGACTAGTCTGTAATAGGCTGTTCCATCCAATGTGAGCCCCCCGTAAGGTTTAAATCCATTTGTCTTGTTCCATAAAGCGATAATTGGATAGACCAAACCTAAACCTATTGTCAGAACAATGGTTATGCGCAGAGTCCACAACCACTTTTTTCTGAGCATTGTGCCGATAATGAGTCCTACAAATATCAACCCGATCGCGGCCATTGCCCAATCCTGGGGATAAACACCGAACAGTTTATCGTCAAAGCTTGTAAATGAACTAGTGTCTACATATCCTGACGCTATCGTAAACCCAAGTGTAAATATCGATAGAATGCCAACTAACCCAAGTAAACCATTGACTAAAACACCCCAACGACTTGATTTTCGCCATAAAACGATAATCGCATATCCTGTCGCCAGACTCCACAAGATCCAGGCTTGAAAATAAAACTTGAAGATCGTATTCATCCTGACGGCGAATTGATCGCGCAAATAAACAAATTCAGGCCCAATCGTCAAGAGCACACCCCACAAGATTAACAAAAGCACAAATAATGTCATCTGATTAATAGGATGGGAAACAGCTTCGGCTGTGGCATTGTCTTGTTCCTCAGATCTTGGCATTTTCTCTTTTATAAGTAACCCTAAACAAAGGAACATCATCAATCCTAACGTCAACCATGTCACCGGATCAACCAAGCGCCTCCGGAGCGCTTCCCACAACAGCGTATTGATAGAAATATCTCCTGCACCCTGCAACCACATGAATTGCTGGGCTAAATCCGGCAAGCGGCTTGCAAAATAGGAGAGCAACCACGTCAAACCGAATAACATAAATATAAAACCTAAAGTGGCCAATAATGCCTTGAGAATCTGGCGGCCCTTATTGTGCCCTACCCACTCATAGATCAAGTAAACCAGCAGCGGGACAAGGAAAGGCGCAAACATAATCCAAAAGTAAACTCCGCGCGTATAAAATATTAAGCTTGGGAAAACTCCCCCCGCTTGAGAAGCAAAGCTCAAGAAAAATGGTAAATACAACAAGATACTGGGAATACCCAGTCCAAGCATAAGGTAAACAAATTCAAGAATACGCTTAAATTCCCATCCCTCTGAGTA
>JAUXFJ010000091.1 GCA_030620065.1 Anaerolineaceae bacterium | reverse complement strand
GTCGCTGCTTTTTTATTGATCCGACGTTTTCGAAATTCATTATAGAGTGCTTGTTGGAACATGTAACCAATGGCGCCCTGTGTATCCGCACCGCAGTAATCCAAGGGAAGTTCGTGCAGTTCATCCCGCGCAATTTCTGAACGCCGTAAAATAAAACCGACCTGTGGGCCGTTACCGTGCGAAATGACTACATCCCAACCCATCTCGATCATATTGGTTATGTGTCCCATGGTCTCTACTGAACAGGCATATTGGTCCTGTACAGTCTTGTGGGTTTTATCTTTAATAAGTGCATTACCACCAACGGCGACTACCGCTAATCCTTTTTTCTCCATAAATATTCGTTCTCCTTGAAAAGCATTAAAATTAAGTTCTTCAGATTTAATTATATTTTTTTATTATCGTATCAAATTTACATTGTCAATGCCATGACTGCCTTTTGAGCGTGCAGCCTGTTTTCTGCTTCGTCAAAGACGACAGAATGCGGGCCATCCATAACGCCATCTGTCACCTCAACGTTGCGGTCTGCTGGCAGCGGATGCATATAGATAGCATCGTCTTTTGCTAAAGCCATCTTTGATTCATCTGTGATCCAGCTATCGTACTTCTTAATTATTTTTGCACATTCATCATTGTTGCTAGTTGTCAAAAGGGGTCCCCATGATTTGGCATAAACAATATCGGCATCCTTGAAGGCGTCTTCCATATTATCCACAACTTCAAACCCGGTATTGAATTTGCGCGCTTGCTCTTGGGCTTGTTCCATGATCTCTGGCATTAACTTAAACTCTGGCGGGTGCGCTAAAACGATATCAAGGCCGAAGCGCGGCATCTGCAGGATGAGCGATTGCGGTACAGATAACGGCTTAGAATAGGACGAAGCATATGCCCAAGAAACAACCATTTTCTTGCGGCGCAGATCACGGCCTTTCTTCTCGATGATGGTCATGAGGTCTGCCAAACATTGGAAGGGATGGTAAGTATCACATTGCATGTTAAGCACTGGTACGCGTGAGGCACTGGCAACGAAATTTAGATATTTATTGCCAACTTCCCAATCACATTGGCGAATAGCGATCCCATCGAAATAACGCCCGAGGATTTCGCCGATCTCTTTTTCGGTATCGCCGTGAGAGATCTGTGTGGTCTTGGATTCGATGAATGCAGCATGCCCGCCTAATTGTGCCATGCCGGCTTCAAAACTGCAGCGTGTTCGGGTACTTGAGAAGAAGAATAGCATTCCAAGGACCTTGTCACGCAAATATGCATGTGGTTCGTTGAGGGCACGTTTGCGTTTGAGGTCAAAGGCGACATCTAAAATAGTTTCAACTTCTTCTTTACTGAAGTCCAAGTCTCCAATTAAGTTACGTCCATGAAGGAAGGTTTGCATTTCAAACTCCTTTTCTTTCGATAAAAGATAAATATTTGGGCTATCCTTTTTAAGAAGCTTAATGAAAAGCCTCTAATATGAATTGATGTAGAAATAAGAGAGGTGCTGTTAAACAGTACCTCTCTTACTAGCTTCTATTCCGTGGCACCTAAAATAAGTGCTAACAGGGCCATGCGCATTACTACGCCATTGAAAGCTTCCTGCCAGTAACGTGACCATTTGGTAATATCGACATCAGGTGGGATCTCGTCCATGCGCGGCAGTGAATGCAGTAAAATGGCATCCGACTTGGCTTTTTCGGAGAGCAGTTCACGGGTGATCTTGTAATTGGCGGGGGTCATGCCAACATCATCGCCGCGCTCATCGCGGGATTTCGTATAGTCTGGTTGGATGACCGGTTCAACCAAGATTACATCCGCATCGGCGATAGCCTGCTCAACGTGTTCAGCTTCTTTGTAATCAAGGCTGTATTGATTGAGCTCTTCCTTAAATTCTTTAGTAAGTCCCATATCGGGTGGCGATACAAATGTGATCGGGCAGTCAAATTGGGTGAGTCCGAATGCCAGAGAATGCATGGTGCGCATACGCATGTCTCCGACTGCCAACCAGTTGAGCCCATCGAGTCGCCCTTTTTCACGTAAAACAGTGTAAAGGTCGGTTAGGATCTGTGTAGGGTGTTCGCCCCAACCGTCACCGCCGTTGATGACCGGGATGCTTGCCCATTTTGCGGCTTCATGTGGCGCGCCTTGTTGGAAATGGCGCATGACGATCACGTCCCCATAAAACTCGAGCATTTTTACAGTGTCTTTAATCGATTCTTGGTAGAAGTCACCTGCACGGGTCATTTTAGCATCTGCAAAACCGGTCACGTGTCCGCCGAGACGATGCATGGCGGCTTCGTGGGCTAAACGAGTGCGTGTGCTGGGTTGGTAGAAGGCAGTCACCAAGGTTTTTTCAGCTAAGAGATCTGAATTCCGCCGTGAGCGGGCAATGGGTTCTAACGATTCAGCGATTTCAAAGACCCTGAAGAACTCATTTCGTTCAAAATCTTTGAGGGAAAGTATGTCACGACCTAAAAAACTACGCATTTTATCTATCTCCTTATGTTATTTGATTAGTGTGTCCTACTTTACGGACCACGTGAAAATTAAAATAGCCAGGTAAAAAGTAGCTGTAAGAAATGTCGATGACCTTGGCTATATTTGTAAATAAGTGGGCGGAAAGAAGCAGTAAGGTGTCTCCGCGCTGGATCTCGAGGGCTCGCGCTACCTCTATTGGAGCAGGGGATGCGCTGATCTCTGTCTTTGAGATAGATAAGGCGGGATCGCCTCTATGAAGAAGAAGATCGAGCACCGAGCCTGTAAAACCGCCGTCTAAATCAGCTGGTGTGAGGATATGTTCGGGTAGGGTATCAATCAGAAAGGCCACAGGTCTGTTATCTGTCTTAATGACACGCTTAACAGTAATCAGAGCTGCACCTACAGAAAGATCCAATATCTCAGCTTGAGCTGCGTTTGCCTCGATATGTGTGATCTCCAGATCACCCATTGTGACTTCCATGCCAATATGCTCAGCAAGGGTTTCGATGCTTTCAAGGGCTTCCAATCCGCTTTCGATGATCTGCGGTGAAGCAACTACAAATGTGCCGATGCCCTGCTTTCTGCGGATTAAACCCTGAACTTCATATATGCGCATGGCTTCCCGCAGGGTTGCACGCGAGACCTTGAGAGTTTTTGCTAATTTAGGCTCTGAAGGAAGCTTCTCTCCATTCGGTGTGGCTTTGATGATTTTTTCTAACTGCGCCTGCAGTCTGTAATATGCCGTTGTTGGTTGACTCATTTTTTCTAATTCCAGAAGTTTTATGCTTGACCTTCAACCAGCCGTTTGGCAGCTCGGTTATGTTTTTGAATATGATTTGTTAGATCGAGCGTCTGAAGTTGACCATCTTTAACAATGATCTCTCCGCCGACCACGTTGAGATCTACTTTTTGCGGTGTGCAGAAGACTGCTGCTGCAAGCGGGTCGTGTAAAGCACCGCTGAAATCTAGACGATTGAGGTTGATTGCGATGAAGTCCGCGCATTTTCCGACTTCAAGTGAACCGATATCTTGGCGGCCAAGGACGGATGCGCCACCGCGTGTGGCGAGTGAGAGGGCTTGCCGTGCTGTTAGCAGCGGCGGAGTGTCTTTGCCTGAAAGGGATGCACCTTTTAATCCACTGCCCAGTCTTGCCAGCAGCATTGCTTGGCGTGTTTCAGCGAGCATATGTGAGCTGTCGTTGCTGGCAGAACCGTCTACACCCAAGCTGACTTTTACGCCAGCGTCCATTAGGTCCAAGATCGGGGCAATCCCTGATCCCAGACGCATATTGGAGCTGGGGCAGTGCGCAACACCGCAGCCTGTGCGTGCAAAGAGGTTTATTTCATCCTGATTGACATGCACACTATGGGCGAACCAAACATCTTCACCAATCCAGTCTACTGATTGCATATAGGCAACCGGTTTATAACCAAATTTTTCAATACAAAAGGCTTCCTCGTCTTGCGTCTCGGCGAGGTGCGTATGCAGTTGAACATGATATTCACGTGCCAGTACAGCAGACTGGCGCATTAATTCCCCAGTCACACTGAAGGGCGAACAGGGAGCCAAAACAATTTGGACTTTGGAGCCGGGATTTGGATCATGGTAGCGTTCGATCAAGCGCTGGCTGTCCTTAAGAATGGTATCTTCATCATCAACAACGCTATCCGGAGGTAAGCCGCCTTTTGATTCACCCAGGCTCATCGAGCCGCGTGACGCGTGCAAGCGCAAACCAATCGTTTCAGCTGCTTCAATCTCATCGTCTAATTTCGCGCCGTTTGGGAATAAATAAAGGTGGTCAGAAGCAGTAGTACATCCAGACAGGGCAAGTTCAGCCAGTGCGGTTTGTGTAGAGATAAAGATGTCTTCAGATGTCATGCGTGCCCAAATGGGGTAGAGGGTTTTAAGCCAATTGAAGAGATTGACATCTTGAGCAGCAGGGACAGCGCGCGTGAGCGTCTGATAGAAGTGATGATGCGTGTTGACCAAGCCAGGTAAAACTAAATGGTTGTGCAGGTCAATGACTTTATCGGCTGTTTGCGGTAATTCAGCGGTTGTGCCAAGTTGTTCAATGAAGCCATCCCGGCAGAATATACTGGAGTTCTTTAGTTCACGGTCATGGTCATCCATGGTCACGATCAATGCTGTATTTTTAATAAGAAGTGTGCTCATCTGATATCTTTATCTGTATTATTGTTTTGTAGTATAAGCTTAGTCCGATTAAATCTTTACTGACAGTGAATGCCGGGATATAAGTTTAAGTCAGTGGTTAATCCAAACTCCATAACTGAAGTATGGAGCAAGCCATAGTCTAATAAGTTGAATAGAACTTGGATCAATAACTTTAATTGTAAGACAACCTGAGTTTAACAGAAAGTTAATAAATTGTCAATTGTCTGACAAGTGATTTAAAGAGAAAATAACTCTGTTTGCGATACGAGTTTAGCAACAGTTAGGTAAGGTTCTTATAT
Organism: Anaerolineaceae bacterium; assembly: GCA_030620065.1. Classification (GTDB taxonomy): domain Bacteria; phylum Chloroflexota; class Anaerolineae; order Anaerolineales; family Anaerolineaceae; genus JAUXFJ01. The sequence continues at coordinate 1,575 of JAUXFJ010000091.1, read as the reverse complement.
GGGGAATGAGTTCTTGTGTGCAAAAAATGATTATAGCGCAGCTTCTGAGGATATCAATGCAGCTTATCTGCCAATCTGGCTGCGTGGAGTGTACTGCGCATCAACATTGCAATGGTCATTGGTCCAACACCGCCAGGCACAGGCGTGATTGCCTTCGCAACTTGAGATACTTCCTCAAAAGCGACATCACCGACCAAGCGATAACCTCGCTTCGTTGAAGGATCATCCACATGGTTGATACCGACATCGATCACGACTGCACCAGGTTTGACCCAGTCTGCGCGCACCAGTTCAGGTTGTCCGATTGCTGCGATCAGGACATCTGCCTGGCGTGTTTCACTTGCCAGATCAGGGGTATGTGAGTGGCAGATGGTTACGGTCGCGTTGGCTTTGAGCAGTAGTAGTGCGATTGGCATTCCCACAATATTGGAACGGCCAAGAATGACGGCTTTTGCGCCATCTAACTTCGCTCCTGCTTTTTCAAGAAGAACCATGATTCCTGCTGGCGTACAGGGTATAAAGATCGATTCGCGCCCTTTTTGTGCGAGCCGGCCGATATTGATGGGGTGGAAGCCATCAACATCTTTTTCAACGCTGAGGGTGCCGAGTACTTTTTCCTCATTCAAGCCAGCAGGTAAGGGGAGCTGAATAAGGATGCCATTGACTTCGGGATTGTTATTTAATTTTGCTACAAGTGTTTCTATTTCCGTTTGACTTGCACTAGCTGGCAGCTTATAAGCTAAGGATTTTATGCCGACCTCTTCACAGGCGCGATGTTTGGCACGGACGTAGACTTTGGAAGCAGCGTTATCTCCAATCAGGACAGTTGCCAGGCCTGGTGCTTGAAGGCCTTTATTAATTCGTTTTTCAACGGCAATTTTTACTTCAGAACGTATTTCTTCAGCAAATTTTTTTCCATCAATAATCATAGAACTCATAGCAGTCCTCAAAAGCCCCTCAGTGGATAACATCTTAAGCATTATACTCGAATCAAAGGTTATAATTTTGTTATGTATTCAGAAAAGTCACCTTTAGTTATTGGCATAGCAGGCGGTTCCGGTTCTGGCAAGACGACTTTAGCACAGCTGATCCTTGAGCGTATCGGAGCGGATAAAATCGCTTTCCTTCCGCATGATGCTTATTACCGTAATCAGAATGACATGACTTATGATGAACGGCTGAAGGTCAATTATGACCATCCTGATTCTCTGGAGACTGAACTGTTGATCGAGCACATCCAAAACCTTAAGTCTGGGGGTAGTATTGAACTTCCTGTGTATGATTTTACGATCCAGACAAGAGTTGAAAAAACGAAGCATATTGAATCACGCCCGATCATTCTGGTTGAAGGTATTCTAATCTTTTATGAAAGAGAGCTACGCAAACATTTCGATGTTAAGTTGTATGTGGATGCAGACTCGGATATCCGCTTTATCCGTCGACTAAAGCGCGACATCAGTGAGCGCGGTCGTTCCGTAGAATCAGTTATTAATCAATATCAATCTACTGTCAGGCCTATGTATTTGGAGTTTGTGGAATCATCAAAACGGTATGCGGATATCATCATTCCTGAAG
>JAUXFJ010000132.1 GCA_030620065.1 Anaerolineaceae bacterium | reverse complement strand
CAAATCGTTTGAGATTCGGACAGGACTGCGTAGAAAAGGTCTTCTTTACTGGAAAAATGATTATAGAATCCGCCCTTGGATGTCCCAGAAGCAGCGATGATATCGTTGATCCCTGTACTCAAAAAACCATTAAGGGAAAAAAGTTTTTGGGCTTCGTGGATGATGTTGTCTTTTAATGGCATATTTGGATTATTTGGGTAGGTATAGGACAGACCGGTCTGTCTGTTTTTCTGGCTACATAATACATTAATTCACAAGTATTGTCAACTGAAAGTTATTAATTTGATTGAAAACTATATATAATTGTGGGAAAGTGGTGCTGGAAACTCGATTTTATCTTCTCTTGCTAAAAATTACATCCCCCATGAAGACAAATCGCGCTGTCAAATAACTTCTTGGGTAATGTGTTCTTTTTTTGTGAGAACTATTTTTTATATCTTATTAAATGATTTTCTAACTATAACTGGTCAACGGCGTGGGTTACCTGCTAAGTGAGGAATTTGGTGACTCCAATGCCAGCGAAGCAACCTCTTTCGCGACCCATCCCCATAGTCAAGTGTAGTTCAATAATGAATTGTGCGATTGCACCCGGGGATGCAGCAGAGATTTCTTTCCTGGTTGTTGCTCCCAACGTGACGTGATGTCTGAGAAATTGCATTGTATTATTCATGCTTTAGTTAAAAAATTTTATACAGGTACTGCGCCATGCTCAACCGTTAAGGCAACAATGTCTTGACTATTAACTTCCCTGGAGGTAACCCCTCTTTGTACCGCCAGCGCAGCTGCGGCGCCCATTGCCTGCCCCATTGACATACAGGTGCATTGGGCTCGGATTCCGGCAAAGGCGACCCGGTTTGCTGATACATTTCGCCCCGCAACGGTTATTCTCCAGCTGCCCTTAGGAATTAGCGCCCTGTACGGAACCTTGGGGAGAAGATCATCTGACTCCAAAAACTGGACCTCACAGCCTATTTCCTGACTGTGCATATCGACATAGTTGAAGGCATTACACACCTTATCTTCAAAATCGACTGCATTGATAAAATCATCTCTGGTAATCACATATTCCCCCAGAGCGTGGAACGTTTCTCGAGCGAGCGCATGTGGAGCCATCATCTTAAGCACAGCTCTTTCTCCCCCTGGAATTGAGGTTCTGACGAACTTAAACATGCGCAGCATTCGCTCCCGCCCTTCGATATTCGCCCGCGTTTGTCCATCAGCATCGTAGGTGTTGGCATTATAAATATGGGTTGCGTTGTGACCGCCGTGATCAAGATAATATTTGAAGGGCTCCATGTTCGCGTAAGCAAAGTCGCCTTGTTTCAAATCGCCACTTTCCATGGCTTCCTCATATATGGTTTGAACTTCTTCCTTCCATACCTGCTCATACTCAATGTCTTCAATCTTATACTGGAGAGCGCCAGGCTGCGTAACTTTAGATTTAAGTACTTCTAGCCCCAGCAATCTCACAATATCAGCATCTCCAGAACAATCAATTATCTCCTTCGCCTTCGTAATGCGCTGGACTCCGCGACCATAGGAAGTGATCTCCCAAAAACCTCCAACAGCTTGAATATCTGCAATAAACTCATGGTAATGAAGGATCACTCCAGCATGCAAAGCTTCTTCCTCCGCCACGGCTGAATAAATTGGGATGTTGATATAGCTGTAATGTCCAGGAGATTCTGCCGGCCTTCTTTTTCTGTAATCAGGAACCTCAAGCCCTTCTATTTCCTTTGTTTTGGTATATAGCTCCCACGGAATACCCTGTACAACAGGGCCATGCGGGCTGAAAAAGTGGTTCGGCATATACACACCACCAGCAGTCATGGTGCCGCCTAACATGCTCCCAGCTTCAATAACCGAGGTGGTCACCCCAGCTCTGGCGGCTTGAATTGCTGCCACGTGTCCAGCCGTTCCTCCGCCTGCGATAACAACGTCAACTGTTTCATGGATTGATTTCATTGAATTTAACTCCAAGCTTTTGCATTTTTTGTCGCAAACTCTCCATGTGTAGTACGGTAGACTATAACATTGGTTGTGCTACAACCATTTTCCTTCTCGTCCAATAATCAGTTTGTTACACATATGAGGCGTGTACTAATCAAAGTGTTCTATTAGTCTATGCACTTTTTGGTCTTTGTCCGATATTGCTTCGGTTATCTTACTCCTTTTTTCAATCAACTTCCGGAAATTTCTATTATTTAACCACCAATGAATAACCTGCATTCTCAGAGGCGTTGGCGACAGATTTTCTCTTCGACCCTTTGGCGAGAATTGGAATGACGAGATAGCCATACACCCAGCTTCTGATCAAAATTTGGATATTTGAGAAGTCAGAAGAAAAGTTACTTCGTTGTGTCATAGTGGGTTTCTTTAATTGAGACTAATTCCCGCTTTGTATATTTTCTATTCATTGGAGTCTATTACAGATATCTCATTATCCCCCTAATGATATCCTTCGATTACAAACCATTTACCACCAATATCTTCGACGATTAGCGACCATTTCTGCAGGGAATGGTTTTCCCCATTTCGGGTGAATTCTAAATTCCCAAGGATGATAGCTTCTATCAGGATTTGTTTGCCGTCAATATCACCGAGTGAGTCTTTGATCTCAATAGAATTGATCTTATAGCTCAAGGTTTTTCCACAATAATCGTTAACAATCTTTGTGCTCTGTGGAGAGGTGTACTTGGTCAGAACGCTGCACAGCCCATTATGGCTGGCTTCGAGCCAGGCTATGACCAAGGTTTCTGGATTCGTTTGCGGTCCGCATACCTCAGTGGGTGGACATTTGGCGCTTAACCACCGTTGTGTTGAGTCAACAGTCTCTTCACCAGGTCCCCCATTTACAGAGCATGACACCACCAATATCAGCAACGAGATAGATAATAAGATTAGGCGAGTCAGTGGTAACCCTCCTTTGAAATTTGGATTCAATATTAAGAATAGCATAGAATTTGTAGGTAATCAAACACTCTCAATCCACAATTTCCTATCATCATTGAGCAGATAGTGGGGAATAAATTCTGGATCTAAACGTTTCGTTAAATCAGTTAAAGTTGAAAATAAACAAAAGTCATATGTGAGATGTGATATTTGTCACATGAATTACACCTAAAAATCGTGCTATGCTAAAGAGACCGACCCGTCGGTCTCTAGTTTCAAGGTTTTCCCAAATGACATTAAAAGACAGAATTAATCATGAGTCATTAAAACTGTTTTCGACTAAGGGTTACCTCAACACGTCAATCTCAGATATTCTGCGGGCGGCGGATACCTCCAAAGGTGGATTCTACAATCACTTCGAGAGCAAGGAAGACCTGTTTTACGAGGTGTTAGCCATCGCCCAGAGTATTTGGCGCGAAAAAGTTCTCTTTGGCTTGGAGGAGATTGAAAGTCCAAAGGGCAAGATAAGAAAAATTTTGGAGAATTACCGGGATAGATATCTGAAGGATGATTTTAATTTTCCAGGCGGATGCATTTTCGTGACTCTTTCAGTTGAATTAGATGACCAGCGTCCTGACCTGATGAAAGAAGTCGCGGTTGGGTTTCTTGGACTGAAAAGGATGTTGAAGAATTTATTGGAAGAGGGGAAAGAGCTGGGTGATTTACGAGCTGAAGTTAATACAGATCGGGCAACAGAGATGATTTTTTCCGGGATGATTGGTGCTTCGGTATTATTTGGCGTGGATAAATCCAATGATAGCCTTGATAAATCGATCAACTCATTGATTTTATACTTGGATGGGTTGGCACCGGTTGAATCACTGGTAGATCTGAATGTGAAAGACCATCTATTGGAAATATAGTGTGATTAAAATATGACATGTATAAATACCATCAAAGTTAATGGAGATAGAAGATGACTTCTCTCGTTGGTCGCAGAATATTTCTTGCCGTGGTGACCCTCTTCATCATCTCATTGATTATATTCATGGGTGTAGAAGCGTTACCGGGAGATATGGCAACTGCTTATCTTGGCCAATCGGCGACTCCGGAAAGTTTAGCTGCTTTGCGAGAAAAGTTCGGTCTCAATGCCCCAGTTCACCAACGATACTTGGACTGGATAGGAGGGGTAATAAAAGGAGACTTAGGGGACTCGATGGCCAAAAGGAAACCTGTTGCTGAACTAATCGGCAACCGCTTTCGCAATACAGTTGTATTGGCTACCGCTGCCGCGCTGGTAGGCATACCGTTGGCGATCGTATTAGGTGTTATTGCGGGTCTGATGCGAGATAAATGGCCGGACGTCTTTGTTTCAACTACCTCAATTGTTGGTATGACCTTGCCAGGATTCGTCACTGCGACGATATTGATATATATTTTCGCAATCCGCCTGGAGTGGTTCCCGGCGATCACGCTGGTCCCCTCGGATGTTCCCGTTATTGAATTATTGCCGAATATAGTTTTGCCCATTATCACTCTGACTCTGATCATGGTGGCTCATATTTTGCGCTTAGTACGAACCAATATGATCGATGTGCTGACGAGTGATTACGTACAGATGGCACGTTTGAAAGGTGTGCCATACTGGCAGATTGTTTTTAAACATGCCTTACCCAACGCCATGCTGCCCACGATAAATGTCGTTGCCCTGACACTCGCCTGGTTACTCGGTGGTGTTGCCATCATTGAGACTGTTTTCAACTACCCCGGCATCGGGAAGCTCATGATTGCTGCTATCACTGACCGGGACTTAGCTTTGGTCCAGGGAATCGCCATCATTTTGGCTGTCGTCTATATTTCATTGAATTTAATTGCAGACGTACTGCCTATGGTTCTCAATCCTAAGTTGAGAACCGCGCGCGGACATTAGGTCGCGAATTTATTAGTATTCTGCCGGTATTTTCTAATCTCGGAGGCATGTATGACAGTAGCATCACCAACTGCTGAGGGTACGACAACAGTCAAACGCCGCAGTCCATTAGCGGAAACCTGGGAGAATTTACGCAGATCCTGGGCAGGCATGCTTGGATTGACCCTGATCATTTTGCATATCCTCATCGCGGTGACCTCCACTTATTGGATACCCAAGGATCCGTTTGAGATGAATGCTGAGATCAGAAATCAAGATCCATCGGCGGAACATATCTTTGGAACTGATAAACTTGGTCGAGATGTATTTTCCCGCTCCATGTTGGGCGGTCGGGTTACTTTAGTCGTCACCCTGATCGCTATTGTAATCGCCATAGTATGGGGTGGCTTGTTGGGCATCGTGCTTGGTTTGCTTAACGGATGGGCTGACGAATTGATCATGCGCGTCGTGGATGCACTGTTGT
>JAUXFJ010000187.1 GCA_030620065.1 Anaerolineaceae bacterium | reverse complement strand
TTCCATTGATCGCTTCTTTCCTCCTATTCTTCTTGAAGATTAGAAGAAACTGTGACTAGCATCTTAAACTCGGGACTATATTCATCAGTACCTTCACTGTTTTGTTTCGCACGTTCCTCGAGAAGTGTGTTTTTTATATATTGAAAAGGTGTTGGATCAAAACCAATCCATTGGATGGTTTCGAAACCTGAAAAACGGCGTGCCATTACTTCCAAGGCTTGATAGTTGTTATCTATTAGTATAAAATTTCGGTTATTTATGATACAACTTTCTCCAACAGTTCCGGTTCCAGCAAAAAAATCTAGAACTACTTGCCCTGGAAAAGATGAAGCCTGAATTATGCGATTAATCAATCCAATTGGTTTTTGAGTAGGGTAACCGTATCGTCCTTTGCTATTTGTGCCTACGATTGTCATCCACCATGTATCAGAAATCTTCATCCCTTTTTTTCCAATGTAACTCCACCACCATGTATCTGTCGGAAGTTTGCCGCGTGTTGCCTTTTCTGGTCCTACTAGTCCAGGTGCCATATAATCTTCACGATCAATTTTACTTGAGTCAAATATATAATTGCGAGGGTCCTTTACGTAGTAAAGGATGTTGTCATGTTTTGCTGGCCATCTTGATCTTGCACGGCCACCATAGTCATATGCCCAAATGATTTCATTTCGGAAGCAATCTCGTCCAAAGATTTGGTCCAGTAAAATCTTACAATAGTGAACTTCTCGATAATCAATGTGAAAATAAAGGCTGCCGTGTGGTTTTAACAACCGATACGCTTCTATTAACCTTGGCCGGAGAAATTCCTCTAGAAAATATATGCTGCTATGTGGAGCGATAGTTTTATATGCGCGTACAATTTCGGGTGGAAATAGCCCTTCTGTTTCAAAATCAAATGAATCTTTATAAGCCTTTGTACCCAGCTCTATGGTTTTATATTTATTTCCTTGAAAGCCATTCCGATCCCCATTTTTATCACGGATGGTACGAATCCTGGTTCTTGATTGAGTTTTTCCTGTATTAAATGGAGGATCGATATATATTAAATCAATCGATTCATCCTTTAAGGTTTTAAGTATGGCTAGGTTATCGCCAAAATAAATTTTATTCATGGTTTGTGTTTTATTGGCTGTCTCAAAAAGAACAAACGTTCTTTATTGGTGATTGTATCACAAAATCTATATAGTTCTTTTCAATAAGTTTATCATAAGTAAGGTTGGTATATTTTTGATTCTAGAAGAATATTTATAGGTTAAAATAGTTTGAATTGAATATCTATAAAAGTATTGTGAGTATTTATGAATATTGGGTTTCTTGTTAAAGGATTAAAGGAACACGCGCAGCAAGAAAACCTAGCTGGCATTGGGACTATGGGAGACTAGTAACCAGAAAATCCGGCTTGTATGGCACGCTGAGGAAGCGTTCAGGCAATTTCTGAGGGCAGAGGAAAAAGAAAATGATAGCTGATTACCCAATTTTAGAATTTGACCCAACATGTGAGGCTGTTCTGGAACCATCTCGCCTGATTGAACCCAAGGATGTTCCTAAGCACGCTGTGATCTGTTTCTTCGCTGAGGTTATCGCTGAAATAATTGAAAAACATAATGCGCGCATCATCCACACTTCAGCATCAGAGATCGGCAAACATCCGCTGTATGAGATTGCATACCAAGGACAGCGTTTAGCTTTCTTTCACCCTGGTATTGGCGCACCTCTGGCTGTCGGTTTGATGGAAGAGATCATCGCGCTTGGTGTAGAAAATTTTGTTGCCTGTGGAGGCTGTGGAGTTTTGGATGAAGAGATCGCGGTTGGGCATCTTTTGCTGCCAATCGCCGCGATTAGGGATGAGGGCACCTCATACCATTATGCATTGCCTTCACGAGAGATCGAGGTTGACCCTGCAGTCGTGGAAATAATTGAGGCTGTTTTGAGCACTCACGGGCTGCAGTATATTAAAACTAAGACGTGGACAACTGATGCCATCTATCGCGAGACACCCGCAAAGATACGGCGTTATCGTGAGGAGGGTTGTTTATCGGTTGAGATGGAAACCGCAGCATTTATCGCCTTGGCACAATTCCGGAATGTGCGCTTTGGACAGCTGCTTTATGGTGGTGATGCTGTTCTGGCAGATGCGTGGGATGGACGCTCTTGGAACTCACGTCACGATATTCGACAACAATTATTCTGGCTCGCAGCCGAAGCATGCCTAAAACTTTAGGATTGGATAAATATTCGATATGCGTTGCTTGAGAAGACTTGTTTGTAAATGAATTAACTTTGGCGGGAAAATTATAAATTTTGGTAAAGTTGTTTCCTATCTCCGACTAGATGGATAAGCGGTTTTTATAGTAAGATAGGGGGATAAAACTTATAGGAGCTATGCATGACTGATCTTTCAACGAAGGTATTGCCTGAATTAATGGCTTATCAATTGCCTGGCATTAATTCAAGTGACGATTTATTGTTTCCCAGGTATTCAGGCTATTCTTTGGCTAATATTCCATCGACGGTTTGTAAGCTGTTAAATATCCCTGAATTTGGTGAGGGACCTTTAGCACCAAGTTTGCTTGCGGAGTTGGGTGGACCTTACAAACGAGTTATTCTCCTCGTTGTAGATGCTTTGGGTTACAGATTGCTTAACCATCTGATGATCAACGGCAAAGCTGAGTTTTGGCGTGAATCTTTAGCTGACGGTGTCTTGATGCCTTTAACGAGCATCTGTCCAAGCACAACCGCTTCGGCACTGACCACACTTTGGACAGGTATGAGCCCAGCTACGCATGGCATTATTGGTTATGAAATGTGGGTCAAAGAGTTCAGTATGGTCATTAATAATATCTCGCATAGTGCGATGAGCTATGCAGGGGATACGGGAGGCTTGAGGCGCGCGGGTTTTGATCCAAATACGTTCTTAGAGCAGACCCTTTTAGGTACGCACCTGCATAAGCATGGTGTTAATCCCTATGCATTTATGCATTCCTCAATTAGTAGTTCAGGCCTTTCGACAATGCATTTGAGCGATGTATCTTTGCAGGGGTACATTTGTGAATCTGACATGTGGGTTAGCATGAGAAATAAACTTAATGCGAAGCCCAATGAACATATGTTTATGTATGCATATTGGAGCACGGTAGATACGCTCTCACACCGCTTTGGCAAGGGGGATGAACGTATAGCGCTTCAGTTTGAGAACTTCAGCTCGATGATCCGAAAGGGTTTTATTGATGACTTAAGCAAAGAAGCCTGTAAGGACACATTATTATTAATGACTGCCGACCATGGGTCAGTTTTTACACCGAAATATTCGGAATTCAATCTGATTGATCATCCTGATCTTTACGCTATGCTGCGCATTCAACCGACTTGTGAAAACAGGTTTGCCTTTCTGTTTGTGCGCCCAGGAATGATAAAAGATGTACAGGATTATTTTGATGTAACTTGGCCCGGAAAATTCACGCTTATAAAATCTGATCAAGCGATTGAAGCTGGTCTGTTTGGGCCTGGGCCATTTACTGAAACTTTGTTTGATCGCGTCGGCGATTTGATTGCAGTTGCCCATGAAGATGCTTATTTGTGGTGGGCGAAAAAAACCAATCTGATGCTTGGGCGTCATGGTGGACTTAATCCTGATGAGATGTTGATCCCTTTATTCGCGTTGCCATTATGATACCTGGACTGCACTTATCAGTGCAATATTAAAGATTTATAGCCCCCCTAGTTTTAGGGGGCTATGAGTTTAAAGAGGGGGCAGCTACTTAATTGGGCCTTGACAAAGAACAAATATTCTATATAATATGAAATAGAACGTAGGTTCTGTACAAAATAGGAGATTCTTTATGGGCATAGTTAATCTTTCACCGCTTGCATTAAATACTTACCAAAAGATCTTGCGTGATAACAGCAGGATGAAACCCCGTCAATTTTCCGGGGTGCATAATAATATTCAGTATCAGATGATCTCTACTGTTGGCAAAATCATCGACTCAGTTCAGCCTCTTCCTAGTCATACGCTGATGTTGGGAGTGTGCTCTGATGGACTACCTCTTTTTATAGACCTCAG
>JAUXFJ010000077.1 GCA_030620065.1 Anaerolineaceae bacterium | reverse complement strand
GATCAGCATGCAGTACGGCATTACGAGTCAAATTGGATACCAGCACCCGCCAGCTTAAAAGCTGATTAGTTTCAGCCGTCAAATCCCCTGGTCTGTAAAACTGTCCATAAGAGTTCTGGTTGCGCAGAAGATACCCTCCTGAAAGCAGTACGGCCAAGCACAATGCAATCGCAAGCCACCCCAGACTTTTCACAATACCGATCTTACGCAGCAAAATGATGCAAAAATACAGCACAAGAGGGATTAAATAAATCAATGCAATCGGTTTCGTGACCAAAGCAAGCGCTGCCGCCAGAACAGCAAGAAATATATAAAATGGATGACTTTTAACCCGCCGGTAATAAAAAACCATCAAGACGCTGCTCATCACCCACAGGCAGAGAATAAGATCATTCATGCTGCTGCTGGCTTGCGCGATAGCGATTGGGATAGTAACCGAAAAGACCCCAGCCAATCTTTGTCCATTTGAGCCAGCTCCGAAGGTCTTCGCCAGGCACACGGCGGCGGCGGCGCTGCCAGCAAAGCCCAGCCAGGCAATGAAATTTACCCATCCATCGCCTTTAGCCATAACAAAGAAATTCAAAATCATAATCTCAGCGCCCGGTGCGGCACTGTTTTGACTTTCAATGCCAGTCGCATAATGAGCCAAACTTTGGTTTTGTGCCCAATGAGCCACCCGCGCCATACTGGACGTCATAACCTCACTGGAATTAGGCGGAGAGACAAATGCAAGCACTGCCGTGATGATCAATATGATTATGACGAGGATATCTAAAGCGGCATCCATCCAATTTTGATAATGATAAATTATGGGAAGACGCAGAACATTCCCCTGCTTTAGCCACAACCATCCCCAAGTAATAAAACCGATGACCGGAAATACCCAAACAATGCTTAACCCTAATCGCGTGACGGCACTAAACAAGCTGAGCATCTCAGTTGTCAGGATCGTATAAGCTGCCCACAGGATCAACGCTTGCACAAATGCTAGGCGCCAATCAGGTGCGCGGCGCATATTCCCGGCAATGATCCACACACAGATGAAAGTCAAAATTATCAATATTGTCATAGTTTTTTCCTGCTAGTCATTCGCAAGAGTATTAATAGCAACCCTGATCGCTTGAACACTATTCTTGGTCAATCTATCACTTACAGGCTCGCTATCATTTCTATAAATAAAATATGGTCATTTTAATTTCAACGATGAAAAATGGTTACAAGGCTGGATCTAGTACATCGATACTTCTTTAAAATATTCTAATTCAATATCCCGCGAAGTTTCGCTGCAATCTACACATAAGTGGGATAAAAAAACGGGATGATGTAATCTAATATCCTCAATCATTCTCCGCGCAACACGTCTGATAGAAAAATGTGCATTGGATGCACAGCGCAATCGGCTGAAGTGAAACAACTCACGTAAGTTTAGCTCAAATAGAACCCTGCGGTTGAAAGCATTTGGGACAATGTACGCCGCCACGTTCGGATTCCAGGCTGCAAGCTGCTTATAAGCCTCTGCACCTCGGCGCATTGTTTCAATATAAGTTTGCTCAAAACCTGCTTCGTTGAATGCCCTTGGCAAAGAAAACCCTAACGCTGCAGTCAATGACTGGGCTGTTTGACTCATCATGCGATGCCTTTTGAACTCAAAATAAGCTCCCTGATCCATAATGACATCAAACACATAGCTCGTGTACTCCAATTCCCGCAGAGGAACATCGAACTCACCAGTGTCCTTGAACAACTCGTCAACAAGATCAACGCGGCTAGCCGTATCCAAAGATATGACTTGATCATAACAGGATTGATAAGAGTTGCGCCCAAAGCGATACAGCAACGCGGCAAGTATCTTTGCTTCACCCTCAGGATCAAAAGCAAGTAGTTTGCACCAGTTGGTGCCTGAAGCCCCAAGGCTTCGATCGGCAAGCGATTTATAGGCAGCCTGGATACCTCCCAAATATTCCATTGGATTGGCATATTTAACCAGCGTCGGAAGTTCCTGCAGAGCAACTGCCTTGACTTCCTCGCCTATCTGGCGCACTTCAGCCAAAGGAGATGTCAACAATTTCTTTATTGCATACTCAAGTGTGCGCGCATTGATCGTCACACCCACGTTCGCCATCGCTGCTGCCGGAAGAAGAAAACGACAGACATCGGTTACCTTGGAACAGATACGCTGTTGCCAGGCTTTGTCACTTTCCTCCTCTTGATGAGGATGTTTTTTTTCAGCCCATGTCCTCAACACTCCAAGGGCCTGTTGATAAGCCTCAAAGAGCATCTCACAAGTCCCTACATAAAGTTTCTCTTTCCTTGAACCTTTAACTTCTGGAGGAATAATAAATGCATCATTATCCCATTCCTGATAACGAGTAGATTTTTCAGTATAGGAAGCCAAACGATTGCCCTCTATCGTTTCAATAGCCAACCTAGAGACGTTTTCTAAAGCCAAATGCAAGACGGCATGTTCCGCAACAGAAGCATGCCCATACCCAACAACCCACTTCTCATTGAACTTTGCAGACTTTTCGTCATTTAATTCAGCCGCAATCTCGTCAAACGTCTTGGGAGAACGTGAAGTCTTGGCAAAAGTGACCGCTATCGTTTCAGCACTTAACTGATCGGGACTTAAGCGATAGATTCGACGTTCAGTTTGCATTTCCTAGAATCCTCCAAGTTTCATACTTGCTATTATCGAGCCGCTCCAGGCAAGGGTTCACTCGTTGAATTTGACTTCTTACCTGAGCCCTGCATCAAACGCTAAACTTTAGCATATCACCACAAATATTACCATTGAAACCCAAGAGACACGTAATCCAATAAAAATTATCCCTTACCTCAGGTAAATGAAGAAAGGGATATCTTAATTCAAAGATCAGACTTCAGGAATAACTATGAAAAGAAGACCTTTCGTGGCTGCCATTCCTTCGTTTCTTCAACATATTCCATCAAGGCAACCAATTCACCTTGCCCACTGACTGCGCGTGCCAGCTTTCCCGCAGGCATTTCTTCTTCGGCGACAATTCGGTGACCGTGCTTGACCTCATCCACCTGCTCAAAGGATAATTCAATAGAATACCAATCACTTAATGCCTCAGCAGCTGGAATGAGATACTTATACCAATCCCCGTCGGTAAAAGTTTCCTGTAGTTTTCGCAAAGGAACCGCGTCCCGCAGTGCAAATTGTCCATTTTTAGTGCGTCGTAAACCAGTCAAATTTGCCCCGCATGCCAAAACTTCTCCCAAATCATGTGCCAAGGATCGCACGTAAGTTCCAGATGAACAATGTACATCAACGACTGCCTCAGGGGGATCCCATTCAAGCAGCTCAAGATTGTAAACATTGATCTTGCGCGGCTCTAGCTCAAATTCTTCGCCCTTCCTGGCCATATCGTAGGCTCTGCGGCCTTTGACTTTGATCGCAGAATAGGCAGGCGGCATTTGTTCAATTTCACCAACAAATCCACTTAGAGCTTCTTCGATTTCTTCGAAGCTGATATCTACAGGAGCGCGGCTTGTAATCTCTCCATCGCCATCGTAGGTATCAGTTTCAACACCCATTTCTACGACCGCTTGATAGCGCTTATCAGAAGCAGATATATATTGGCTCAAACGAACTGCAGGGCCGATTAATACAACCAAAACGCCTGAAGCCCGGGGGTCTAAAGTGCCAGTATGCCCTACCCTGCGCATATCGGTACCTCTACGTATGACCTGCACGACATCATGGGAGGTCATCCCAACTGGTTTATCAACAACAAGCACGCCAGAAACAGAGTTTTTTATATTGAAATTATCATTATCCATATTTATGTTCCCCTTTTTCCTCTTCCACTAAGATTTTATTATTTTTACTGGCAAACGTCTCAGCCAATAATACTTTTGTTGCCTGAATGACTGAATCCCTTACCTCTGTCAAGTCCCCTTGGATATCAACACCTGCTGCAGCTGCATGCCCCCCGCCTCCAAAGCTTAATGCAATCCCGGAAACATCAATGCCCGCCTGCGCTCGCCAACTGACCTTAACACTGCCATTTTCATGCTCTACAAAGATAATAGCGATTTTCGCGTCACCGATTGCAGCAAGGATGTTGATGAGATCAGCATCATCATCATCAGGATACCCGATTTTCCTTCTATCATCAAGGGTTAAGCTTGCCCACACAATCGCACCATCGCGCCCCAATCGGTTCAAACCTGCACCCCAAAAACCTATTGCCTCAAACGAACGGCTGACCAATGTTTGGCGATATAACTTGGGCAGATCAGCCCCTTTATCAATTAAATCAGCTGAAAGGCGTAAAGCCTGAGCACTAATATTCGAAGTACGGAAACCGATCGTGTCAGCAATGATGCCGGTCAATAAACAAGAGGCAACTGCGCAATCAATTTCCAAACCCCACGAGGGCATATGCTCAGCCAAGGTAGCTGCTGTTGCAACTGAATCCGCCTCAACTAAATTTAAAGCAGCAAAATTCAGGTTGGTTTTATGATGATCAATATTCAAATCAGGTTTGCTGATGTTAGAAAGGACTGAACCTGTCCGTTCAATATCGGAGCAATCAACGACGATGGACATATCAAATTCGCCCTGCGCTGTCCTTCTGACAAGGTCACTACCGCTCAAAGGTAGATACTTATCGGGTAATCCGTCTTCAAGCACCATCTGGACAGCTTTGCCTTGATGGATCAAAGCCAGCCCTAATCCCAATAAAGAACCCACTGCATCACCATCTGGACGGATATGCGAAACAATTAAGATTGATTGAGATTCGGCAAACTTTACTTTGATTGCTTCATCGATTGAATCATACATCTTCATCACCCTCCTCAACACTAGCTTCTGGCAAATCACCCCGTAGCTGCGCCAGCAACGTATCAATCCGGTCCGCTTTTTCGGGAGTCTCATCCCAATAAAATCTCAACTTCGGAACGACTCTCAGATCAATTTCCTGCGCCAGCTCAAATTTCAGAAATCCACGCGCATGATTCAATGCGGCGATGGCTTCTTGCGCTCGGTCTTGACCTTCAATAGCTGAAACATAAATATTGGCAAAGTCTAACTCTCGGTCAACCTCAACACCCGTGATGTAAATACCCTCCAGGCGCGGGTCTTCAACCCTGGTTTGCAACAGAATTGACAAGATCTGTTTTATTCGGTCTCTTATTCTTTTTAATCGTATTCCTGATGGCATATTCTCTTTACCCGCGTAGATATTCTAATCCAGGATCATCCACCAAACTTCTCTATAACGAAGCATTCCAAAACATCTCCAACTTCAAAATCGGAAAAGCCTTTTAATGTCGCTCCGCATTCCATCCCCTCACGGACATTGCGCACATCTTCCTTTTCACGTTTTAATGAGGCCATTTCTCCTGTAAATATGGCTTCATTATCGCGCAGCACTCGTACATGGGCATTGCGCTTCAGCTCCCCATCGATCACCCTGCAACCAGCCGCAGTCCCATGCTTTGAAACCTTGAATATTGCCAGAACATTTGCCCGTCCGATTTGTTTTTCAACCATTTCTGGTTCCAGAAGACCCTGTAAAGCTTTCTCAACGTCTTCCATAAGACGGTAGATAATTTCATAAAGGCGAATCGAGACACCTTCGGTATCAGCTAAACGCCGCGAGCTTACATCGGCAGACACATTGAAACCAAATACAATTGCATCAGATGCAGCCGCCAATATGACGTCGCTTTCTGTCACATTTCCAGTCTCTGCATGTAGAATACTAACGTTAATATCCTTTTGCTGCTTGCCAATATCTTCTAAAGAATTAATGATAGGCTCCAACGAACCCTGCACATCAGCTTTCAAAATTATGCGTAGCTCTTTAGTCTGGCCAGATTTATACTTGGCGAAAAGTTCTTCCAATGTGGCTCGTTTGCTGTGTTGACGTGATTCGCTCTCTTCTTTGCGTTTTTCTATAATCGCACGGGC
Organism: Anaerolineaceae bacterium; assembly: GCA_030620065.1. Lineage (GTDB taxonomy): Bacteria > Chloroflexota > Anaerolineae > Anaerolineales > Anaerolineaceae > JAUXFJ01. The sequence goes on along the minus strand of JAUXFJ010000077.1, from coordinate 1,339 downwards.
TTCCTTTTCGCTTCCAACAATCTGGAACAGATCGCCAGCCTTTGGAAGGTTATTCAAACCCATAACTACCACAGGCGTTGAAGGGACAGCTTCCTTGATCCTTTGGGATCGCTGATCAAACATTGCCTTTAATCGTCCATAGCCTTCGCCAGCCACAACTATATCGCCAAGCTTCAAAGTTCCATTTTGAACCAGGAGCGTTACCATAGGCCCGGTCGTTTTTCTTAACTCCGCTTCCACAACAGTACCGATGCAGTGTCCTCCGGAATTGGCTTTGATAGTATTGTTATCTGCGACAAGCAGAATGGCTTCCAAAAGGTCTTCCAATCCTTGTTTCTTTGTCGCGGAAACCGGAACAACAATTGTATCCCCATCCCACTCATCTGGTGTAAGCCCAATCTCGGAAAGTTGCCGTTTGGCTAATTCCAGGTTCGCATCTGGCTTATCAATCTTATTCAATGCCACAATAACGGGAACCTGCGCAGCTTTAGCATGATTTGCGGCTTCACGCGTTTGAGGCATTACGCCATCATCTGCCGCGACGACTAAAACAACAATATCTGCACCTTGCGCACCGCGTGCGCGCATCGATGTAAAAGCAGCATGTCCGGGTGTATCCATGAATGTAATCAAACGTTTATTCCGCTCAATCTGATATGCGCCGATGTGCTGCGTGATACCACCTGCCTCCCCACCAGCGACATCTGTATGGCGAATCGCATCCAAAAGTGTCGTTTTCCCATGGTCAACATGACCAAGGATCGTCACAATGGGGGGTCTATTTTCCAATAGCGCGGGGTCTTCATCTTCAATCAACCGCCGCCATAATGGCACTTCCCCGACTTCTTTGACTTCATCTTCTGTTTGTTCCAGCTGAGGTTCGAATCCAAGTTCGGTGGCAACAACTGCAGCTGTATCAAAATCGATTTGCTGGTTAATACTTGCCATAACCCCATTTGCCATTAAGACTTTAATGACCTGTATCGGACTGTTATCAACCAAAACCGCTAATTCTCTAACTGTTAAGCTGTAAGGGAGTTCAATGATTTTCTTCCCATCATCACTCATAAGGCGCCTCCAATACTACAAATAACCACAATCATTCTACGCAACTTTTATAAATTTCGATCACTGATCGAAAAAAGATTGGCCGTTGAGCAAGACAGGCGGATGGGATTAATCCATCTTATGCCTCCTTCTGTTCCATGTCTTCTTTCGAAACTGCTTTGTTTGCAACCGCTTCATCTCGCAGCGTCGTCATAAACTCCAGAAGTTGTTCAACCTCATGCTCACTCAATGACGTTCTTAACGCACGTGCCAATGAACCTTTCAAGCTTCG
>JAUXFJ010000225.1 GCA_030620065.1 Anaerolineaceae bacterium | reverse complement strand
GCTTGTTCAATAGGCACAGATTTCAGCCAATCCACCTGCACCCGGTTGGTGAGCTGCACCACAGCAGCGCGCCAGGGTCGAGTAGCATCAGCACCGTATGTGCACCATGGCTCGCTGTCAACCTTAATTCTCGAAGCTACGTCAGGTGGAGGTTCAGATGCTTCCTGTAGCAGTGCGATGTCCGCATCCGTATCCAGGAGGCGACGCCATGCCTCTTTTCGGTGCGCGATATTCCAAGAAATCAGTTTCACTATCAATCAGGTCCTTTAGCTATTATTGATTCGGGCTTCGGTTATACTGTAATTATGCCACATTAGCAAGAAAGCATCTCCCAACTGGAGAATTCTTCTTATATTCCATTTGTCCAAAGATCTAAATTCACTTTGTGAGGTATCCGCCATCAACACCAACTAGATATCAGCACAAGAATAGAACAAAGGCAACAACATCATGACAGACAATTACGAAATCACTAATCAAGCGTCGCAATATTTTATGGCAGGTTACAACTGCTCCCAATCTTCCTTCGGTGCATTAGCCAACAAGATAGACCTTGACACTTCAACAGCTTTGAAAATTGCTGCGCCATTTGGCGGCGGCATAAGCCAAAATGGTTCGGTTTGTGGCGCGGTAAGCGGCGCATTAATGGCACTCGGTTATCACTTCGGTAACGATCGTCCCAATCGGTCGTCCAAGTACCGAAACTACGAAATTGGCAGTCAGTTCCTTCAAGAATTTACAGAGAGATTCGGTGATGTCATTTGCCCCAAGCTTTTAGGGCTGGATATCCGCAAACCGGATGAGCTTCAGCAAGCCCGTGATCAAGATCTTTTTCACAGCCTCTGCAGCCAATTCGTTATAGGAGCGGTCGAGATCGCCGTGAAAATTATTGATGCTAAAGAAAAGTAAAACACCTTCCTCCTTTTGTAATTTAACAAAAAAAAGACCGCTCTACAAGCGGTCTTAAAATCTTTATACCCAATTCTATTTTCTGCGTCTTCCAAATAAACGCAGAATGTACAGGAACAAGTTGATAAAATCGAGATACAAACGTAAAGCACCCATGAGACCAACACGGCTGACAACAGCGGTATCACCCTGCTGCAGCGAAAATTCGATCATTTTCTTAATCCGCTGAGTATCGTAGATCGTTAAACCCAAGAAGATAAAAACCATTACGAAAGAGATTAGCCAATCTAATGGTCCACTGCCAATAAAGATATTTACCACGGAAGTGATGACCATCCCAATCAAGGCCATGAACAAGTAAGCACCCCAATTATTCAAATTCTTTTTCGTGGAATAGCCAATGATCGTCATCGCACCAAAAAGGCAGGCAGTGATCAAGAAAGCGATAAAGATACTCCCCAACTCGTAAACCAGGAAAATTGCTGAAAGGGTCATGCCATTCAGCGCTGCATAAACAAAAAACATCATACCTGCAACAGCAGGGTTTAAGCGTTTCATTGCAGCACTTAGAACAATCACCAGAATCAATTCACCCATGACAAGACCCAAATACAAAAACGGCGTTGAAAAGATAATTTGGCTGAGGACAGTTGAAGCAGTTAAATAAGCTGCTCCTGAGGTAATGAGAAGACCCAAAGTCATCCATAAATAAACCCGCTGAATCACTGCAATAAATGTTTCATCAAATTGCAGTTGATCCAACTGCATAAGCCCGGATTCGTTCAGGGCACCCCGATATGTTTGAAACTTATCTGACATAACTTACTCCTTTTCAATCGCCTATATTATCACATAATTACTTTTGCTTTAAATCTATAGGAATTATAGGTCCTTCACCATATATAAGTCCCCCATAATGAATCCTCTGGCAGCATAATACTGCCTTGTCCCAACCGCGGCTATCACAGCCAGACGCGGGAAACCTTTCTCGCGGGTGATCTTTTCTGCCCGTTCAATCAAATTCTTACCCAATCCAATATGCTGTGCAGCGCCATTTTGCTCTGCCCCAAGACCGAGGGACTGCCCATAAACATGGACTTCCCGAATAATCGCTGCTCCCGAAAGATCCGGTAAACCCAAGAGATTATCCTTATCGGGTAGTGAAAGCCTTAGATAACCAGCCAACTGATCTTGCAGTGTATTATAAGAAAGGAAATGTTCCTCAGCATAAGCCGCATGATAAACAAGATCGTTCAAGACCAAATCCGCCAGCTTGACTGCCTGACGCCTAACCTCCCGACAACGGATGCATTGACATTTTGTCCCTCGACGCTTCATTTCGACCTGAATATCCTGTCTCAGACTTGTATTTCTGTTTCCCGCAACAACGTGCGGGGAAGGGATATCGCGGATAATTCGATTCACCCGGCAATAACGCGGAATTGTTTCTTTAAGGTCTGCGATAAGGTCCCTCAATTCCGTTTCGCTGTATGGGTGATATTCCCCTCTCTGCCAATTCTGGTATAGATCAGCGTTTTTCAATAACTGACACGGGTATATTTTCAATTCGTCAGGGTTCAAGCTATTGGATTCCCAAATTCTCGCAAAGTCTGTTTGGTCGCTCTCCAGGGTAGCGCCTAACAAGTTTGGCATCCAGTGTAAAACGACCTTGAAACCTCCAGCCCTTAAGAGTGCCATAGCATCCAATGTTTGCGCGACAGTGTGGCCGCGCTTATTCAATTTCAGGATACGGTCGTCTAAACTTTGAGCACCAATCTGAACTTTAGTTACGCCAAGATAGCGGTACCAGGAAAGTTCCTCCACTGTAATAAGATCGGGGCGTGTTTCTACTACCATGCCAACATTGCGATGAGCACTATTCTCGTTTCGACTTTGAGCCTGAATCAGATTGTCTCCATCAACCAAGTCATCAGGATTGAACTCATTCATAGCGTCAAAACATCGCCTGATGAACCACTCTTGATAATCACGCGGATATGCGCTCCAGCTCCCTCCCAATACGAGCAGCTCTATCTTTTCAGTTGGATGACCAACTTCATATAGAGCCTGGATACGGACTGACACCTGTTTGAAGGGATCAAAGTTATTTTGCAAACCTCTCATTGCACCTGGTTCATCGGAAAGATAACTCTGCGGCATATCCATTTCCGTTGGGCAGAAAATGCACTCGCCAGGGCAAGGATGCGGGCGCGTAAGAACTGTAACTATGGTCACGCCTGAAAGGGTACGACCAGGCTTCATTCTTATCTTTGCCAATAAAGCTGAATCTTCATCCCACTCCCCACTTTCTAACAATTGATGATAAACCTTTACCAATGCATGCTTGC
>JAUXFJ010000147.1 GCA_030620065.1 Anaerolineaceae bacterium | reverse complement strand
TGTTAAGTTTCTTTATTTTCATCAGGGTGACAAACTCTCTTGTGAGCTGGTATATAGACGAAGTTGCTCCAAAAACAGAGAGCAATCTGGACGAGCAGCTGCTGCCTTTCTTTAAGCGAGTAGTAAATATTATTATTATAATAATTGCAGGGATCGTCCTGTTGGACCATTTCAACATAGAAGTCGGTGGGTTGACCGCCACCCTGGGAATCGGCTCATTGGCAATCGCATTGGCCGCTCAATCTGCGCTATCAGATACGATCGGCGGCTTCATGATCATGCTGGATCGGCCATTCAGACTCGGCGACCGCATTGAAATTCAGGATCTAAGTACATGGGGAGATGTTGTTGATATTGGTCTGCGCTCAACTCATATCCGCACCCGCGACAACCGCACGGTGATAATCCCTAATTCGGTAATTGCCAAAAGCTTGATAGTCAACTATTCCTATCCTGATTCACTATACCGAATTCAAATTGAAATCGGGATCGGTTATGGCTCAGACCTTGAACTTGCCCGGAAAACGATCATTAAAGCAGTCGGCGGTGTGGAGGGTGTCCTGCCTGAAAAGTCAGTAGAAGCACTTTTCCTGGTCTTTGCAGATTCGGCGCTGACTTTCCGGGTGCGTTGGTGGATCGACTCATATGTAGATACGCGCCGCATGTTCGATAAAGTAAATACTGCAATGTATAATGCGCTTAATAAAGCCAATATTGAAATCGCATCTCCACAGATGGAAGTTCATCATAAGCTGGGTGAAAGAGAAGTAAAACAGGTAAAAAGAATGCTTAATGAATGAAAATGCTTGCTTGAAATGAGCGAGATGTTATTTTTGGGTGTCTGCCGACTTTTTTACCAAGACCTTGTCCACCCGATTGCGGTCCATGTCAACTACCTCAATATAGTAGCCATAGGCGTGAAAGCTATCGCCGGTATGCGGTATTTTGCCAAGTTTTGTGTTCACAAAACCGCTAAGTGTCTCAACCTGGCTTTTCTCTAAATCATCAAGATCAATGTTCATTATTTCAGAAAAGACCTCAATCGTCAGCATGCCATCTAACAACCAACTGCCATCCGGACGTTGTACGATATGTGGGTCGTAAAGCTCATCAGATTCAGGCAAGTCACCAACGATCATCTCTAAAATATCTTTGGTGGTGACCATGCCGTCCACACCCCCGTACTCATTAAGGACAAAAACAAGGTCTGTGCGGTGTTTTCGCATATGTTCTAAAACTTGCAGTAAATCAAACCCTTCTGGCACTATCACAGCGGGGATTAGTGTTGCATGTAGGTCAAAATGACCGTTTTGCAGATGTTGTGAGAGCAGTTCATGGGCATAAACCATACCTAAAATTTGATCTAAATTGGTGTCGGCAACGGGTATTTTTTCATAGCTGATATTTATTAGAAATTCTTTAATCGCTTCTTGTGAAGTGTGGATATCCAGCCAGGCAATATCAGAACGCGGGGTCATCAAAGGTTTAATACGAGTATCATCGAAGCGCAATACTTGTTCCAGCATGGTCTCTTCTATGGGTTCCAAAACGCCGGTGACCGCTCCTGCATCAATCATGAGACGCAATTCTTCCACGCTCACCTCTGACTGGCGAGTGGTATCGACGCCAATCAGTTTGAGGACAAAATTTGTTGAAAGACTGAGCAATTTTGCGATTGGAGAAAATACTTTGGATACGGTTTGCATGATGGGGGCCACTAGCATGGCAAAGCGCTCGGGGTTGCTTAAGGCGATCTGCTTGGGAACCAGTTCACCGATCACCAGAGAGAGATACGTGATCGTCAAAATAGCCGCGATAACACCGATGCTTTCAGCATATCCCCCGATTACTGGCAGATCTCTCAATCCATTGGCGAGGGTGTTTGCAATGGTTGCGCCACCGATCGCCCCAGAAGCGACTCCAACCATAGTGATGCCGATTTGCACAGTTGAGAGAAACCTGCCAGATTGTTTGGTTAGCTCTAAGGTCGTTTGTGCGCGCAAATTACCTTGGTTGGCTTGTTCTTGAAGACTAAGTTTATTGGTAGATAGGATAGCTAATTCTGCCAATGCAAAAAATCCATTTATAGATATCAGGGTCAAGATCAGAAACAAATGGAGCAGTTCAATACTCATGGGGGTTCCTTTACTGTCAAAACCTCATAATGCCATTATGTATTATTGTACCGTGTCAGATCCTATGAGACTGAATTACTCAAAAAGAAGTAATAAGTAAGCCTCTATTTTCCTAATCGGCAGATTGCAGGTTCCAACTCCAAAATAATGACAAAACAATATAAATTGATATAATCGCTCTCCCTATTTTAAAAAATATTTCAGAGAGCGACAATTATGAATAAATCACACCAACTTGATGGGCACGATTCCACATAAAGATTCATCTGCCTGATGACAGGGTAATTGCCTGTCTGCGCGGAGTAACACTGCAGACATGTTTGCAGCCCCTGAAGGAGCAAGATGGCTCACAGATCGTGGGGGCAGTCATCAATGGGGAATTAAAGGATTTGACAACAACGATCGAGAGAGATTCAGTGGTAACTCCAATGCGCATGGATACCCCGGATGGAATGAGGATCTACCGCCGTTCATTAACTTTCTTACTTGAATCAGCATTTGAAGAGCTTTTCCCGGATGGAGAGATCAAAATTGAGCATTCAGTTTCATTTGGAGGGTATTACTGCCAAGTAAAGGGTCGGGAAGTTTTGAATCTGGAAGAATTAGAACAATTAAAAGCGCGTATGGAAGAGATCGTGGAGTTGGATTTGCGATTTGAAAAGAAGATCACCCCTCTTCAGGAAGCGATTGAATATTTTGAACAAAAAAATCAGAATGACAAACTACTTCTACTTAAACACCACAAGAGTGATCATTTAATTTTTCATTATTTAGGAGATCACCGCGCTTTCCATCAGGGCCATATGGTCCCATCAACTGGATTTTTAAAGTGGTTTGATTTGGAACTAATCTCAGGAGGGTTTACCCTGCGCTTTCCAAGACGGCATCGGCCAGATGAGATCTTGCCAATGGGGGACAATCCTAAACTTCTTGAAACATTTAAGAAGTATGGCAGCTGGCTGGATCTATTAGGCTATCAGAATGTAGGGATTTTAAATGATGTGATCAATGAAGGGCGCGTCCATGAGATGATCATGTTTTCAGAGGCGTTGCACGAACAACGGATCGCAGATATTGCCTCACAGATAGCAGCTAAAAAGGATAAACTGCGTTTAATTTTGATAGCGGGGCCATCGTCTTCTGGAAAGACCACAACATCACGGAGGTTATCGATCCAGCTATTGGCGCATGGAATTCAACCGTATTTATTAGAAATGGACAACTACTTTGTGGACCGGGATAAAACGCCATTAGATGAGAATGGCAACTACGATTTTGACCATATCGATACGCTTGATAAAGAGCAATTTAACCAGGATCTGAACAAATTGATCGCGGGAGAGAGTGTTCAACTTCCAAAATATGATTTTCAAACAGCCAGAAGTGGGCCAGGAGAGGTGGTTAAGCTCAAGCAAGGGCAGATCATTATTGTTGAGGGAATTCATGGATTGAACCCCGAATTGGTAAAAGATATCCCTGATGATCAAGTTTTCAGGATATATATCTCAGCATTAACCCAATTAAACCTTGACAGATACAATCGGGTTTCAACAACAGATACCCGGTTGATCCGGAGAATTGTGCGGGATGCAAGGACGCGCGGGTATACTGCCCAGGATACGATATCCAGATGGGAAATGGTAAAGCGGGGAGAGAAGCGAAATATTTTTCCTTACTAGGAGAACGCCGATGTCATCTTCAACTCAGCACTGGTCTATGAACTATCAGTCTTAAAATCACTGGCCGAGCCATTGCTTCAGCAAATACCTTTTGGTCTTCCAGAGCATATTGAAGCGAAGCGTCTGCTGTCGCTGCTGGAATGGTTCCTACCGATTGGCACTGAATACATCCCAGGTAATTCGCTTCTTCGCGAATTTATTGGCGGTTCGTTCCTGGAAGATTTTAAGCCTGGTTGGACAGATAGCGATTAGAAGTTGTAATTCTACTCAAATAACACATCAGGCTTCAGCAAATACTCTTGAAACAACTCATAGAATTTCCCGACATGCACTCCATCCATCAAGGCGTGATGTGCCTGCACGCTCAAAGGCATCTTAAGCAAATCTCCTTCTTTAAAGAATTTTCCCCATGCAAATCGCGGCACAGAATCCACAGGATAAAAATACGGATGCGTGAAGCTGGTGAATGACACCCAGGGTATCGATGTTATATACAATAAATAATCTTCATGCTCGGCGTCGAACAAAACCGGGTGCTCTTTATAATACTCAAATTTCTTTTCTGCTTTTACTGCATACTCAGAAAATTTTTGAAAATATTCATGCGTGCCAAAACTGAAAAGATCGCCCTCTGCCATGACAGTGACAGAAGGATGCACCACATCGTGTTCAACCACATCATCCCCCCGGATACGGTATTTGAATTCAGTGATTGAGTTTGCTGTTCGTGTGAGAAGATATATCAATACAGTAGTTATAGAAAAGCCTGCCTGCTTCACAACTGGATATAATTTCGTCAGATCGACATTTGCACACATATTAAAGTGTGGCTGGTCAAAGGTTTTGAAAGCATTAAAATGATTACGCCGCGGCCAGGTCTTCATATCAATTTTTCGCATACATCACCTCCAGCTCAAATCTATATCCTGATGGTTGATCATCTTATACATTATACAATGAACAATTCCGCT
>JAUXFJ010000141.1 GCA_030620065.1 Anaerolineaceae bacterium | reverse complement strand
CCCGCCAAATCCAGGCATAGAGATCTGGATTCCCGGCCCACGATCCGGGGACGGAATTTTGCTCGATGGACAATCACCGGCTGATGGAGCAAAGTCGCTGGGTCTCATAAATGCCATGCTCTATGGGTTGGGCAGCTATGATCAGGAAGACAAGGCGAGTATGGGGCAAGTCAACTACTGGCATGAAAATATGCTCTGGTACGGCCCATCAGGCATCGGCACCACCTATGGTCTGAAAGGATTTGAGGATCACCATCAACTGCCCTGGCTGCACGCGTTCCCCGACCGCAAAGGGGGTCATCATCGGGCAAGATTTGGAGAAGGTGTGTATGCCTGCTCGACCGGTTGGCCTTCGATGTACGCCACCCACCTGGGGGAATACCTGGGGATTCCGGCAACCGGCAACCGGGTGACAATGCGAGTTATGGATTGGTGGCGGCGCGAGAATGATTTGCTCGTCGAGAACTGGGTCTTTATCGATCTCATTGACCTTTTTCTACAATTTGATATCGATCTTTTTAAGAAGATCCGTCAGCGGATAAGCTAGACAGAAGAATCATCCTGGAATGGAGAAAAACTATGGCTAAAGGATTTCGTGGAAAAATCCTACACGTTGATCTGCTTTCCCTCACGCTTGAAGTCGAAGAGCCGTCCGAAAGCTTCTACCGCAAATATATTGGCGGCTCGATGATGGGAATGTACTACATCATCAAAGATGTTCCCCAAGCCGCAGATCCCTTAGGTCCAGAGAATATACTTACATTTATGTGTTCCCCTCTTGCAGGTGTGCAAATATCTGGCCAGAGCCGTATGACCACAAATGCAAAATCTCCTTTGGTGGATGGAATTGGTGATTCCCAGGCTGGTGGATTTTTCCCGGCCGAATTGAAATTTGCTGGTTATGATGGCATGGTAATTCGAGGCAAAGCCAGCCACCCAGTATACTTGCTGATCAAGGACGGGCAAACTGAAATTTGTGATGCGCGCCATCTTTGGGGAAAAACTACCGGTGAAGTAGAAGAGATACTCAAGGAAGAATTGCAGGACTCTAAGATAGAGATTGCCCAATGCGGTCCTGCTGGTGAACAAGAGGTGCGGTTAGCAGCTATTATGAATATGGCTAATCGGGCCAATGGTCGTACTGGGATGGGCGCTGTAATGGGCTCAAAGAATTTGAAAGCAATAGTTGTTCGAGGTAGTTCAAAAAAAATACCGGTTGCCAATCCGGAAGCAGTAGCAGATTTTAGAAAGAACGCAAGTGCAGCAATTAAAAGGCATGGCTCCTCTCAAAGCTTAAAACAAGATGGCACGGCTGGTGGTGTGGACTGGCAAAACATGACTGGTACACTTCCAACCCGAAATTACAACGAAGGTCAATTTGAAGGCTTTGAAAAAATCTCGGGTGAGACGATGACAGAGACCCTTTTAACAGATAATCAGACCTGTTATGCTTGTGCAATTCGCTGCAAGCGGGTAATTGAATCTGAGTGGATGGGTAAGGCTATTGAAGCTCGGTATGGTGGTCCTGAGTATGAAACTGTTGCCACTTTTGGCTCATACTGTGGGGTAGATGATCTTAAAGCCATTGTATATGCCAATCAAATTTGCAACCAATATGGGCTGGATACAATTGGCACTGGGGCTACCATAGCCTGGGCAATGGAATGTTTTGAAAACGCTGTGCTTTCTGAGGAGGAGATTGGTTTCCCACTTAAGTTCGGTGACGCCGAGGCAATGATTCGGGCGACAGAGATGCTCGCGAAGCGCGAAGGTTTTGGGGATATTCTGGCTGAAGGCTCTCGTAAAGCAGCGGATATCCTCGGAAAAGGTCATAAATATCTCATCACAGTAAAAGGCTCAGAACTACCAGCGCACATGCCACGGGTAAAGCGAAGCCTTGGTCTAATCTATGCTATTAATCCATTTGGCGCAGACCACCAATCAAGCGAACACGATCCTGGAATTGAAGAGGGTACTTCAGTCGAGGCAATGAGAAACTTGAAATTGCTCGGTTTCGATGAAACCCTGCCTGAAGGCTTATTTGTTAAGGACAAAGTGCGCTACGCCCTCAGGACCCACCAATACTACTCATTTATGGATTCGATGAATCTTTGCCAGTTTGTGTTTGGCTTAACCTGGGTAGTCTTTGGTCCTGAAGATACCGTTGATCTGGTGCGCGCTGTCACCGGCTGGGATGACTTCGATGTGGATGAATTGATGGAAGCTGGGGAGCGGCGCCTCAACATGCTGCGCTTATTCAATATGCGGGAAGGTTTAGACCGCACACAGGATATTCTACCCGATAAGCTCTTCAAACCGCTGGATGGTACCGGCCCTTCAAGTGGTGTAGCTTTGAAGAGAGAAGATATAGAAAAAGCCAAGGATGAGTATTATCGATTGGCAAATTGGGATAAAAGAACCGGAAATCCAACACCCGAAACGCTGACCCGATTGGGTCTGGAATGGGCATTGGAAATATAGAGCTTACTCACACTTTTATGGCCAATCATTAGGAGGTGTCATGCAACCGTTCAGTTTTCAAGTACCTACAAAAGTAGTATTTGGCGCAGGATCAGTCAAGAATGTTAGTTCAGAGGTTGATGCCTTAAACGCCAAACATGTCATGATCGTTACTGACCCCGGGATCGTAAAGGCAGGTTTAGTGGATAAAGTCACCGAGCCCCTCTGCGCGGCCGGGATCGCTTATAGCATCTTCGACGAGATTGAGCCCAACCCCAAAACTACGACTATTATCAGGGGCGCGGAGGTGATGAAAGAGGCCCAGTCCAATGTTGTTGTCGCTTTGGGTGGAGGCAGTCCTTTGGATGCAGCCAAGGCAGTTGCTGTGATGGCCGTCAATGAAGGTCCTATTGAGGATTATTGTTGTGCAGGCGCTGATCCTTGGCCAGTAGCGCCGCCACCCATCATTGGCATTCCCACCACGGCTGGTACAGGCGCGGAAGTCAGTGCTGCGGCTATGCTCAACCTGGTCTCCGAGCATCGCAAAGTAGATATTTTTGGTGACACTATCCTGCCCGTAACCGCCATCTTAGATCCTGAACTAACCGTAGGGCTGCCTCCGAACCTGACAGCATGGACGGGAATTGATGCGTTGAATCATGCGTTTGAGGCTTATATAGCCATTTACGCCAACCCCTTTACAGACATGCTTGCAGAGAAAGCGATTGAGCTGGCAGTGAATAATATCCACAAGGTTTACAAGGAACCCACTGACCTGGAAGCGCGTGGTAATATGCTCATTGCCAGCGCAATGGCTGTTATGTCTGCTGGCGCTGGCCTGGGAGTAATTCACTCATTGGCTCAAACCATTGGCGGCTATTACGATGCTCCCCACGGTCTGGCTATTGCAGTCTGTTTCGTACCTGGCACCCAATACAACCTGTCTGTTGAGCAGAAAAAGTTAGGCCGGATTTCTCAGATCATGGGTACTGATATCAGTGGTATGAGCCAGGCTGAGGCTGCCAAGAGCGTAATCCCTGCATTGCAAAAATTGCTCAAGAACCTGGATATCCCCACTGGCTTTGACTCCTTGGGCGTCAAAGAAAAGGATATCCCCGAGCTGGCTAAGATTGCCATGTTGGATGGATGTACACCGTACAACCCACATCCGCTCGATGAACATGCCTTTGTCGAATTGTTCCAGCAAGGGTTAGCTGTATGAACCCTTTTACTCATTTATGTGATGGTATGAGAGATGCCAGATAATTTAGAAGTATATGACGATCGTTTTTCTGATATCGTTTCCCCAGAGTCAGTCTTAGAAACGGTCGTGGATGGTTTTGAATTCATCGAAGGACCGATCTGGCATCCTGGACGAAAAGATATTGTATTTAGTGACATTATTGGGGATACGATGTATCGCTGGACAAAAACCAATGGCCTTTCAGTATTTCGAAAGCCGAGCAATATGGCCAATGGTAACACGCTTGATCGCCAGGGACGGATGCTGACCTGCGAACATGCCACCAGCCGGGTGACTCGCACTGAACCAGATGGTGAGATTACGATCCTGACTTCGCACTACAATGGCAAAGAACACAATAGCCCCAACGATATCGTTGTAAAGCGCGACGGCAGCATTTTCTTTACTGACCCCAACTCAGGCCGGGGGGCAAAGTACGGGGTTTTGCGCGAGCAGGAGTTGGACTTTCAGGGAGTCTATCGTTTAGACGACCAGGGTGTTTTAACCGTGCTGGTGGATGATTTTTCAAAGCCGAATGGCTTATGCTTTTCGCTTGATGAAAAGCACTTATTCATCAATGACAGCGATCATGACCACATCCGAGTTTTTGATGTAAATCGCGGTGGAACCCTAAGCAACGGCAAAATCTGGGCAGAATTGAACAGAGACGGGATCGGTGTGGCTGATGGCATGAAAATTGATCAGGCCGATAATTTATATTGCTGTGGCCCTGGAGGCATTCATGTCTTCGATCAAGTGGGTGCATATCTAGGGATCATCATGCTTCCTGAGCAGGCCGCAAATTTCAATTGGGGAGATGAAGACCTTTCAAGTTTGTATGTTTGTGCTTCTACAACGCTGTATCGACTGCGAATGAACACTCCCGGTATATGTATGGTGGGATGAAGGACAAACATAAAGGATTAAAGAATGCCAAAAGAAATTCCAAATACCTCTAACCATGATATCTCCACGCAGCTTTCACCCGAAACAAACCGGCAAAGTATGCGCGGATTTGATGATGATTACGTTGATATTGTTGACTACATCGTCCGGTGTACGCATAAAATTTGGGAGCAGAGGCAAGTAGGCTTGATCTATACCCATTATCTGAACAATGCTCAGGTTCACACTCCGAGCGGAGATTTTTATGGTTATGATCAGGTGGTGGCTAATACTATCCAAACCTTGGATTTATTT
>JAUXFJ010000121.1 GCA_030620065.1 Anaerolineaceae bacterium | reverse complement strand
AGATTATGGGAAAGAATAAAATCAAAACACACAAAGCCACTGCCAAGCGTTTTAGAAAAACTGGCAGTGGAAAAATCATGCAAATGAAAGGGCATAAAAGCCATTTTCGACGAAGAAGGTCAAAACGCGCAAAACGGGAGTACCAAAGGATGCAAGAGGTCAAGGGAACGAAGCAAAAAAAGCGCATCAAAAAGCTAGCCCCCCACCTGGATCGTTGATATGAAGACTATTATAGCGGGAGCTTTGGGAGAGTGTGTGCATGTTGCCGGCGTGACTAATTTTCTACGGTTGGCAGAACAAGTCGGTTGGCGGACTGTGTTCCTCGGACCCGCCGTACCCGTCGATGTATTCCTTCAAAAGGTTAAAAGTGAAAATGCCGACATGGCAGGTATCTCTTACAGGCTTTCACCTGAAACTGGAGAGCGTTTACTTGGTGAATTTGCTGAAGCTGCTGACGATTTGCATTCGGCAGGGGTGCGTTTCGCCTTTAGTGGTACTCCTCCAGTTGTAAAGAGAGTTCAAACTCTTGGATTCTTCGAGACATGTTTTGATGGCACAGAGACGGTTGATGAAGTAATCGCTTATCTGAAAGGTGTCAAAACTGAAAACACAACTGTTCAGAACTTCCCCCAAACCTCAATCGACCGAATAGAGCGGAAAGCACCTTGCCCACTCATACGTCATCATTTTGGCCTCCCCAGTCTCGAAGCTACCCGAAAGGGCATCCAGCTGATTGCCATGTCGGGAATAGCAGATGTGATCTCTCTGGGTATTGATCAGGATGCACAAGAAAATTTCTTCCACCCCGAACGACAGGATGACCGCCGTCGCGGAGCTGGAGGTATTCCGGTCCGCACACCCGAACATTATCGCTCACTGTATGCAGTCTCTCGTAAAGGAAATTTTCCGCTCATGCGAACCTATACCGGTACTGATGACTTCATTCAACTGGCAGAGATGTATGTCGAAACTATCAATCAGGCCTGGGCTGCAATACCACTGTTTTGGTTCAACAAAATGGACGGACGTGGACCCTGGGATCTGGAAGGTTCAATTTGCGAACATCAGAAGTTAATGTCCTGGTATGGGACACGCGGCATTCCTGCAGAACTCAACGAACCCCATCATTGGGGCATGCGGGATGCACCAGATGTTATCTTCGTTGTCGCAGCTTATCTGGCTGCGTATAATGCCCGGGCATTTGGTGTTAAGGACTACATTGCCCAGATGATGTTCAACAGTCCACCTGGACTATCTGACGCAATGGATCTGGCGAAAATGGTAGCCATCATCAAGCTGATTGAACCTTTAGTCACTGAGGATTTCCGCATTTGGCGGCAAACTCGCACCGGTTTATTAAGTTATCCAGTCGACCCGGATGCTGCGCGCGCCCACCTCGCCGCGAGCGTCTATCTGCAAATGGCGCTACTCCCCCACATTATCCACGTAGTAGGGTACTCCGAGGCTGATCATGCTGCCACTGCTGCAGATGTAATCGAATCCTGTAAGCTGGCACGTCGATCGATTGAAAATGCTTTTGGTGCCCCAGATATGACTCAGGATAACCGTGTTATCGCCAGATCAAATGAATTAATCCAGGAAGCTGCCGTCACCCTGGAAGCGATCAGTTCACTAGCACCGAAAGGGGTTGCTGATCCTTTTACAGACGCGGCTACTCTGACGCATGCCGTCAAAACTGGACTATTAGATGCCCCCCAACTGAAAAACAATCCCTATGGGAAGGGTCAAATTATCACTCGGATTGACAAGCGAGGCGCCTGCATTGCAGTTGACTATCAGTCTGGTGATCCCATTAGAGAGCGGGCTCGGATTGCATCGTTAACCAATCAGATTATCGGTAATACCAAAAATAAATAAGGAGCAATTAATGGGCAATTCATCTACTAGATATACAGTAATTGGAGCAGGAAACGGCGGGAAAGCTATGGCAGCTCATCTGGCCATTATGGGTTTCGATGTGACATTATACAACCGCACGCCTGATAATATTGCTGCGATCAAAGCCCGTGGGGGGATAACCTTAGAAAGCCAAAACCCAAGTGGTCCATCCGGTTTTGGGGCTCTTGCACATGTTACCTCCAACATCCAGGAAGCAGTAGAACGAGGCGATGTCATCATGGTAGTGATCCCCGCCAATGGCCATATCGATATTGCTAGGTCCACCGCCCCTTACCTTCGGGAAGGACAAATCGTGGTACTAAACCCTGGTCGTACGTTGGGCGCGATTGAGTTCCGAAGGGTTCTTGACGAGGAAGGGTGCCCAAATGGTGTAATCGTGGCCGAATCTCAAACTTTTATTTAGGCATCTCGTTCCGATGGCCCTGGACAGGCTCGAATTTTCCGCATCAAAGATGCTGTGCCATTAGCAGCTTTACCAGCTATTGACACCCAGATCGTTTTAGAAAAGCTTGATCCAGCTTATCCTCAGTTCATTGACGGCGGTAACGTACTTCAAACTAGTCTCGACAATATTGGCGCCATTTTTCATCCCACGATCAGTATCTTTAACATAGGTAGGATAGAAGGGGACCAGGGTGAATTCCAATTCTACCTCGAAGGTGTCACGCCAACCATAGCGCGAATGATTGAAGTTATGGATAGGGAAAGAGTAACAGTGGCATCTTCTGTAGGCGTTAAGGCAATTACAGCTCGAAAGTGGCTAAAGTTGGCATACAACGCCGAGGGTGAGAACCTATATGAAGCCATCCACAATCAACCTGGTTACCGCGGCATCAATGCCCCATCAACCTTTTCCCATCGCTACATCACTGAAGATGTTCCAATGAGCCTGGTTCCCATAGCATCACTTGGGAGACGACATGGTGTCTCTGTGCGTGGTATAGAAAGCATCATTCGTCTGGCTTGCATCGCTCACAGCACTGATTACTGGCGGCGTGGACGCATATTAAAAAATCTGGGGATTGAACACTTGAGTGTCAGCGAACTAACCCGCTATGTGACAGGAAAACCTGTGCAGCAAATGACCAACAATCGACCAATATCCAAATTGACGTCTGCGCCGGTGATACAGCCAGAGCGTGGACGAAAAAACAAGGGAAGCAGGATTATCGAGAGAACAAAGTCGTCTCCAAAGATTATTAATTCTCCGATTACATGACCGTGGAATATTCATAACAATCCGCGATGGGATTCATTTTTAGTAATCTCTGTCTCAGTAGTAATAAGTGCCTGGTGAATTTCACCACTGGAGGAGAAGGAAACATGGGAACAGAAAAAGACCGCAAACGAAACCGAAGAAGACGGCGGCGGCGAAAATTACACAAATTCAAAGCCAGATTGGCTCAAACCAAGGATCCGAAAGAAAGGCATCGGTTGATTGAAAAGATCCATCGGATAAGTTTTTATCCGCCAACAGATATTCCCAAAGAATAATCATGCTTGACAGGAGAATCTATACTCATGAGTGGCATTGCTGGTATCCTATCACCGAATAATCAACAAATTGTTTCAATAATACTTAATAACATAACCCATCGAGGTACGTCATCACCAAAGATATGGAAAAGCCCTAAAGCAGCTTTGGGAGCCATTGGATTGTCGAGCTTAAATGAAGAACCAGGACCTGTGATCACACGCAACGGAAAGCAGGCAGTTGTGATGGATGGATCTATAGGAAATCAGCACCTATTGTATATGGTCTCTGAATTCAATAATGATTCAGGAGATACTGGTACAGATCGTGTGCTTCATGACTATACTGCGCACGTGGCGAACATATTTGGATTAATTCATGGTAAATATGCCCTTGCTATTGCAGGCGAGAATCAGTTTATATTAGCTCGTGATCACCTTGGCATCCAACCCCTTTATTATGGATTTCATGATGGGGCTTTGTGTTTTACATCGGAGATTAAGGGGTTGCTTGGAATAGTAAATGAAGTTCATGAGTTCCCTCCCGGTCATTTTATGCTCTCCGATAAAGGTATTTATCCTTATAAACCTTATACACCAAAACCAGTACAGATAGATGGGCCTGTAGACAGTTCAGAAATTTTCGCTAATCACCTCCGTTCGTCAGTAAGGAAAGCCATCCCAAAGGGTGCGGCCGTGGGAGTTTGGTTGAGTGGAGGAGTCGATTCAAGTGTCATTGCTGCCCTGGCACGCTCTTTTGTTGATCGTCTCTATACTTTTTCAGCTGGCGTGGAAGGTGCCCCAGATCTAGAATATGCTAAAAAAGTCGCCCAACACATCGACTCGGAGCATCATGAGCGAATTTATAACCTCGCTGAAATGCTCGATGTTTTGGAAAAAACAATTTATCATCTTGAGTCTTTTGATGCTCCCCTGGTTAACAGCGCTGTATCGAATTATCTGGTTTCAGAATTAGCAGCTGATCATGTGCCTTTTGTATTTTCTGGGGAGGGTGGAGATGAACTTCTTGCTGGGTATACTTACCAGAAAACATATAACATCAATGTCCAGCTTACATTGAGCATCCAAGAGACTATCGCCGCGTTACATAATACCGCTTTACAACGCGTAGACCGCTCAGCGACTGCTCATAGCATTGGTGTTGATACCCCATTCTTGGACTCAGATGTTGTTCGCTACTCTCTCGCGATTCCATCACATTGGAAAATACATGGATCGGATATGGTCGATAAATGGCCTCTCCGTAATGGATTTGCCGATATACTGCCTGAAGAAGTCGTCTGGCGAAACAAGTCTAAATTCTGGGAAGGTTCTGGCACCGGCGCAATATTGGCAAAGCACGCCGAAGGGGAAATTTCTGATCAAGAATTTAATAGGTATCGAACTTTGGAAAATGGGTCTAATCTTCGATCCAAAGAAGAATTGATGTATTATCGGATTTTCAAACAGTATTTTAAGGACAGCATTCCACTGAACGAAGTTGGACGCACCCAACATATTTGATCCATAATAATATTCATCGGTTTTTGTACATCAAAAATACCCCCATTATGGAGTGTTAGGGTAAACAAAATCATGAGTTCCCCTAGATTATTTATCCAACCTAATAATCTCGCACAAACCACAGAAAGATTATGACGGTTGCCTGAAAGTTTCTTACAAAGAAGAGAATTATGACAAAAATAATAGAAGTAGATGCAAATAACCTGGAATATGGGTTAGAAATAATTCAACAAATCTCCGAGTACAGACCTTATTCCTCTATTAGTTTTCCTTCATCAATAGAGGTTATTACTGCTATTGATGAAGTTAGGCAATTGGCGGAGTGGGGTATGGGGAAAAATAAACACAAAATGAAGCAGGCAGTTTTGGAAATCTTAGAATCAATAGCAGCATGCTCTCCAGGGGATCCGGTGAACCTTAATCTCACAAAATATGAACACAAGTCAGTAAAAGCATTATCAAATCTTATCAAAAGGTCGCTAGAGAAACGAAAGGATGGCGTGGTATTAAAATAATCAAGAACTATACTTCATTCGTTTCATTCACATTCGTCCTGTGTTCAAAACAAACCAAAGAGAAGGATCACTATGCCAAAGT
>JAUXFJ010000054.1 GCA_030620065.1 Anaerolineaceae bacterium | reverse complement strand
TTACTGACATAAGCCGCCCTCTTCTCTATATGTAAGAAGGTAAACTTATCCAGCAATGATTACAGTAAAGATTGTAAGCGCAATGAAAAATGCGCTTAACCCAATCGTTATCAAAAACAAGACCTTTTCAACACCCCGCCGTTGAGAGTAGACACCACCTGAATCGCCCCCACTCAAACCGCCAAGTCCAACGCCTTTACTCTGCAAGATCACACTCGCAATCAGTGCAACTGAGGTTATAATCAATGCTATGCTTAAATACGTACTCATACCTACCTCCTTGTTAATAACAGCCCTGATTATACCCAAGAAACCAGAGAAACGTCAACTCCCATGAAAGAACTTATTGTTGGATTACACATCCATACAGTCTACTCTGATGGCAATGCAACCCATGCAGAGATCGCACAAGCCGCGCTTAAAGCAGGCCTGGATGTTTTCATTACTACTGACCACAATATTTGGATCAATGACATAGAAACCTATTTTCAAGAAGGCCGTAAAAAGGTGCTCCTTCTCGTCGGGGAAGAAGTCCATGATCAAACCCTTTCGCCTGCTAAGAATCACCTTTTAGTATTTGGCGCAAATCGCGAACTCTCACCCTTTTCAAAAGACCCGCAACACCTAATCGACCAGGCGCTTAAATCCGGCGGTCTATCTTTCATTGCCCATCCCATCGAAGACTCTCTTGAGACATTTGGCGAAAAAAGTTATTCATGGTTAGATTGGAACATTACCAGCTTTACTGGCATTGAACTTTGGAACCAGATGAGCGAATTTAAGAGTCGGTCCACCAGTATCTTAAAAGCGATCTGGTATGCATTTTTCCCAAATTACCTCGCCCATGCTCCTCTCAAACGCACTTTGGCGTTATGGGATGAACTCATTGCACGCGGGAAACCAATAGTTGCCATCGGCGGCGTGGATGCTCATGAGCTTCAGAAACACTTTGGCCCCTTTAAGCTTTCAATGTACCCTTATGAATTTCATTTTCGCGCCCTCACAACGCATATTTTAGTGCCCGAAGTACTTACAGGCTCTCTACCTGAGGATAAGAAAATGGTTCTTGAAGCATTGCGTACCGGACATGCATTCGTTGCCTACGACCTGCCCGAATCTACAAGGGGGTTTCGCTTTACAGCAGATAATAAGAACGGTCAATTCATCATGGGAGACCGCGTCTCCACCCTGGGTGGAGTGACTTTTCAGATCAGGTTGCCAATAAAGGCACACTGCCGCTTATTAAAAGATGGGAAAGTTATTAAAGAAACCTTCGACCGCGAGGTCTGCACACACATCACCACCGAACCCGGTGTATACCGCGCAGAAGTTTATTTGAACTATCTCGGTAAAAAACGTGGCTGGATTTTCAGCAACCCCATTTACGCCTGCAGCTAACCTTTGATCACGATCAAGGGCTTTAACCGGGCAACGCGGCTCGCCAACCCCGCTCCAATCACACTCATAATCACTTGATCAACGTCCTTATAAGCCTCTGGCGCTTCTTCCGCCAAACCTGCCATTGAACCTGCTCTGATCTCAATACCGGCGCGTTGCAGTTGCCTCTGTAGATCTTCCCCCCACACTTTTTTCTTCGCTTGAGAACGACTCATAACCCGGCCAGCACCGTGACAGCAGGAACCAAAGGAGCGCGCCATGCTTTCCTTAGATCCCGTTAATACCCAGGAGTGCGTCCCCATACTTCCCGGTACCAACACGGGTTGACCAATCTGCGCATATGCTTCAGGCAATCCATCTGCACCAGGCCCAAATGCGCGCGTGGCTCCCTTGCGGTGCACGCATACTTGATATGCCACACCATCAACGGTATGCGTTTCAACCTTCCCAATATTATGCGTAATATCATAAACCTGGGTTAGCTGCCAATGATCTACACGTCCACCAAAGGTGATCTCAAAACCCTCACGAACAGCATTGGCTATCATCTGTCGGTTCACAAAGGCAAAATTGGCTGCTGCACGCATTGCAGCTAAATAATCCTGCCCCTCACGCGATTTGATCGGTGCACATACTAACTCGCGGTCAGGTATCTGGATATGATATTTATGAACCGCACTCTGCAAAGCGCGCACATAATCAGTACAGATCTGATGTCCAAAACCGCGCGAACCTGTATGCACCTGTACTGCAAGACATCCTTTCTCTAAACCCATGATAAAAGCAGCCTTGGGATCAAATACTTCATCAACCACATCGACTTCAATGAAGTGATTTCCAGCGCCAAGTGAACCAAGTTGCGAACGACCACGCTCTTTTGCTCTTGGGCTCACCTTTCCAGGGTCAGCCCCTGCGAGGCAGCCTTGGTCTTCAGTCCGTTGCAGGTCTTGTTTCGTCGCTAAGCCCTTTCTCAACGCCCATGCAGTTCCTTGCCGGCATACAGCATCAAGTTCTTGAACGGAAAGCTTCATAGCGCCCTTCACGCCCACACCGCTTGGGCACAACCGATTCAGTAAACTTGCCAGCCCAGGTAGTAATTCACCCGCTTCTTCCCGACGAATGCGCGAAGCCATCAAACGTACACCACAATTGATATCGTAACCAATCCCCCCGGGTGAAATGATGCCATCTTCCATATTTGATGCAGCCACTCCGCCAATCGGGAAACCATAGCCTTGATGTACGTCCGGCATCACCGCTACCCATCCAACCAATCCCGGCAAAGTACTCACATTGACCGCCTGCTGCAATGCTTTATCTTTAAGCGCAAGCTTTAAGAGCTTTTCAGAAGTAAATATGCGCACTGGGATACGCATGTCAGAACGATAAGACTTTGGCAGCTCCCACTCAAAATCTGTTATTTTACGAAAAGCCTTCAAACTCAACATTTCATCACCTATCGGATTAAAATACGCTCATACATCAAAAACAATTTTGGTTGCCAAACCTGAATCGGTACGCTGAATTTCCAATCCATGGAACGTGGCTGCCTTGATCATACGTTCTATCTTTATGAGCTTGGAACCCTTCATGCGAACAAATAGTCCCTTTTCATCAATCATGCAGCTGACCAGATCACAAGCAATACCCTTTTCACTATAATATAGTAACTCATTCAGATAATCCACCAACATGCTTTCAAGGTCATCTTGCGCTATCAGGAGCTCTCGCATATCTTCTTCAACAGGCTCAAATTCAACACCCATCAACGTATACATCCCCCTTGCAGATATCTTAAACAGACCTGCAATATCTGGCGCCCAAACTTTAAGTGCCAAATCTGCTGTATGCGCAATTTCTGTGAAACCAATGAGTTTATTTACCATAATTGAGTATAATTATTATACTGGATGAAATATATGAACCACTATCTTGAAATCATCGAAAAATGTTTAAGATCACTCGTTGAAGACAACCTTGATCGCCTTTTAAACATAGAGTGTACGAATTCCTTGCACAAGAAATTTCTTTTTGAGGAAAGCTGATCCTATGAATCCTACCTTGGTACTTGTTCTATACACATTGATGATGATAATTTTCTTTGCCTTTTTAGCTTGGGGTTTTTATGTCATTTGGATGCGCTTTCAGCGCAAGAGAGAAAACATTAATACCTCGAAGATCCCACAATTGACCCTCACAGCACAATTAAAGAGTGAACATATCAAGACATCCTTCACTAACACTGAAGTGACCCTTGGACGTGATCCAAAATCTGATTTTTATATTAACGACGAAACCATCTCCGCGAAACATGCACGCTTTAGTTATCATCAAAATCAATGGTGGGTTGAAGACCTAAGCTCAACCAACGGTACCTTCTTAAATAAAATGAAAATTGAAGAAACAAACATGGTAACAAACGGTGATGAGCTACGCTGTGGACTTATTATCATATTGGTTACTATTATCTGATATCAGTAACAATAATCGCCTTAGCAAGGAAAAATCAAAAACAAAAGAGAGGTTGGCATGGGTCAAGTACCCATTCTCGGCATAATTGGCGGATCTGGTTTATATGAATTCGAAGGTCTGACAAACACAGAAACTTGTGAGTTTGATACGCCATTTGGAAAGCCAAGCGCGCCAATAATCCTTGGCGAACTGAAGGGCAAGCCCGTTGCTTTCCTGGCCAGGCATGGGATTGGTCATCACCTCACGCCTGGCGAAGTGAATTACCGCGCAAATATCTATGCTCTTAAAGCTCTCGGCGTTCGCCGCGTGATCAGTGTAAGCGCCTGCGGGTCACTCAGAGAAGATTATGCACCGGGACATATCGTCGTACCCGATCAGATATTCGATCTTACACATAAACGCCAACGTACCTTCTTTGGCAAAGGCATTGTCAATCATATCAGTGTCGCCAATCCCTTCTGTAAAAGCCTCTCAGCATTATTATTAAGCGCTTTGAAAGAAGAAAAAGCCAAAGTGCACAACGGAGGCACCTATATCACAATTGAGGGACCCAGATTCTCCACCAAAGGCGAATCAAATACATATCGCTCTTGGGGAATGTCTATCATTGGTATGACTGCTTCGCCCGAAGTCTTTTTGGCAAGAGAAGCCGAGCTCTGTTACGCAACCATGGCGCATGTCACGGATTATGATGTTTGGCATGCAAGTGAAAAACCTGTAACTTTAGACATGGTCATCCGCACACTAAGTAAAAATACAAAACTCGCCCAAAATGCTATATCAAGGCTCATTGATATGCTCGATCAACAGAAACCCTGCCAATGTGGGTCTGCCCTCAAAGATTCCTTCCTCACTGACCCATCCGTTGTTCCCCAAGAAACCCGCAAGAAACTTGATCTCTTGATAAACAAGTATCTGGACTAAACTGCGCTGAGTTTATTCCCAATAAAGATGTCTGAATGAGCTGGAAATCATAACTGCTTGATGATTCTGATAGCTCTATCCTTCTTAGCATATACAGTCACCCTCACCCGCTCAAGGCAACCATTGATCAGCCCTCGACAATCTTGAGAAAATGCCTTTTACCCACTTGCAGAACAACCGCATGATCTAATATCATCGCTGGGTCGGAAACAACTTCCCCATCAATCTTCACGCCATGCTGTTCTATCAGGCGGCGTCCCTGGCTCTTACTCGGCACCAACTCGGAAGCGATCATTACATCTAATATACCCTCACCATCTTGCAAATGATATACCGGCATATCCTCTGGCATGTCACCCTTTTGGAAAAGTGTAACAAAATGTGCTTGTGCCTTCTCAGCATCCGCGTCACTAAAAAAAGCACCCACGATCTCATGCGCTAATTTCATTTTAGCATCTCTGGGATGAACAGCGCCAGCATCCAAATCACTGCCAAATTTCTCTACTTCCTTCGGGGTCCATCTGGTAACAAGCTTCGCATATTGCTGCATGGCATGGTCAGGGACACTCATCACCTTTCCGAACATATCTTCTGGAGTGGTGTTGAGCGGAATATGGTTGCCCAATGATTTGCTCATTTTCACCTCTCCATCCGTACCCGGCAAAATTGAGAGAATGATCGCAACATTCGGTTTTTGACCATAAAAACTCATGACCTTGCGGCTTGCAGTGACAATATTAAAAAGCTGGTCTGTACCGCCAACCTGGATATCTGTATCCAGAGCATGTGCATCATATCCCTGCATAATGGCATAAAAAAGCTCATGCACATGCACAGCCTCATTATTATCCCAACGCTTGCGAAAATTCTCACGCGCCAAGAATTGTTGGATCGTAAAGTTGGAAGCCAATTTGATCAGATCGGCGAAGCTTAACTTGGATAGCCATTCAGCATTGTAGCGTATCCTGGTTTTATCACGGTCCAGAATGCGAAAAGCCTGTTCAGCATAGCTGCGTGCATTAGCTTCAACTTCTTCAGCTGTCAATTGCGGGCGCAGTTTGTCTTTATCAGAAGGATCACCAATCAGAGCCGTATATGTTCCAATGACAAAGGTAACCTCGTGCCCCAATTCCTGGAACTGGCGCAGCTTCCGCATAGTGACCGTATGCCCAATATGCAGATCGGTAGTACGAGGATCGTATCCACAGTAAACACGCAGTGGGCGTCCTTCCTTTTCGACTTCTGTCAGACGCTCTTTTAATTCAGTAGCCATTACCGCGGCCATAGCTTCATCGCCATATTCTGTACCCTGCATCAGATAAGCAACTTTTTCCTCTATGTTCATTGGCACCTCCATTAAATTTAGATCAAAATATAAAAAAAAATACGCGCCCGTCCAACTCAGGCGCGTACTAAATGCCTTAGACGGATGATTCCTTACTGTTTCACATAATAATATACGATCATTGTCATGTAATTATATCAAAAAATTAACGACATGGTACTCAGGTCTTGACATCAAGTGCCAGCACAAGCACATACTATCAATAGCCCTATCTGATAAATCATAACCCTGCTGATTAATTTCTCCCGTAAATATTTTTACTTGTGTCCTATTTAATTCCTGATATAATCAAAAAATGGTGTTCGTATGATCAGGAAACCAGTTCTTGTCCTTAATGCTAATTTCGAACCGATCAATGTCACTAATACCTTCCGAGCACTCAATTTAATGCTCTGTGATAAAGCGACAATGATTCTTAATGGGCGCGGCGTGATCAGATCAGTTTCTGCAGTCTTCCCCATCCCTTCTGTGATCAGGCTCAAAATGATGATCAAACGTCCCCGACCACAAGTGCACTTGACGAGTCGGGAAGTATTCCGCAGGGATGACTACACTTGTCAATACTGCGGCAAACACACCCATCACCTGACTATTGATCACGTTGTTCCCAAACACATGGGTGGGAAACACGTTTGGGATAATGTCGTAACCGCGTGCCCGCGTTGCAATCATCGTAAGGGCGGCAGGACCCCCCAAGAAGCACATATGTTCTTGCAAGATAAACCCCAAACGCCGCCAAGCTCAGCAGTATATTTATATGGCCGTCATCTCATAGAAAATCAAGATTGGACGCAATTCATAGAAAACTGGTGATCTTTTCATCTTTTAATCTGCTCCCCTTTCCATATAAACCGAGACTTCCCCTTTCTAATCAAGCTGCTTCCCCTTTTCTATTGCATTATCCCACTATCGCTGCATATCATTTGTCCAATTAATACCAAAAGTCACACCAATTAAACTATCTCATCAAATTAAATAACAAGAAGTTGAGATGTGACTTTAATTATTCAGCAAAAAAACTATGCTTCGTCTAATTTTTCCTTCGAATCATTGTCGCTTTCCTCAGCTTCCTCTTCACGGCCAGAAGCAAATTTCTTGCTGTGTCGAACGATCAAAATCGCACCGGATGCAAGAGCAACCACTGCCATCAATAACTGATTCGCGTTCACGCCAGCAACAGGTGAGGGATCCAAGCGCATAAACTCAAGCCCAAACCTAACCACGGGATATAATATCAAATAGACCAAGAACAGATCGCCGTCTCTTAATTTATCAGCATACTTGCGGCCCAAAGAGAGCAGTAAACCCACAATCAACAAATTTAGCAAAGATTCATACAAGAACAAAGGATGATATCTTGCTACATTCGCATAACCCGGCAGACGGTGTGCTAGGTCAATGCTGATAGCCCAGGGAAGGTTACTGGGTGCACCATACAGTTCCTGATTGATGAAATTCCCCCATCGCCCGATTGCCTGCGCTAAAGCCAACCCAGGTACAATAATATCTGTCCAGAGCAAAAAATTCACTTTATTGCGTTTCGCATAAATATAAAAAGCAAGTGCACCACCGATAATGCCTCCAGGTATACCTACGCCACCCTTCCAGATGGCGATAGCGTCCAGAGGATGAGTCAGATAAAACATCGTTGTGATTCCTTGCTCAACCATTGAAGCTGGCGGAGTCAAGATATGCCATATACGTGCTCCGACGATCCCGCCAATCACAATCCATGGCAAGCTATCCCAAACGATCTCATCCTTTTGATCGCGCCGTTTGGCTTCAACAACCGCCAACCATGCAGCAGCAATAACGCCTGCCATAATGATTAATGCGTAATAACGTAAGATAATTGGTCCTATTTGTATTCCTTCTCGCATTTCATTTCCTCATTTTTCTGTTTTTTTCTGGCTAACCATTGACTTTGCCTGTTTCTTAACATAAAACACCCTCTGCAAAGCCGTAAAATTAGCCAGGGTAGCCATAATCCCAAGTGAGATCAAGGGCATTTGAAAGATCAATCCAGGTATAAGGATTAAATAACGTTCAACTCGTGTGAGTATACCAACTTTCGCTGTAAATCCTGATGTCACAGCACGAGCCCGCACATAAGATACCAAAACCGACCCCATTGCTGAAAAATAAACCAATAAACAACCTAACCAGCTCTGTGCCTGCAAAAAATAGATCATTAAACCAGCTAAAAGAACAAGCTCGTCATACCGATCAGTAACAGAATCAATAAACCCCCCATAGGCACTGGATTCATTCCGCAAACGTGCCATTGTACCATCAACAGCATCCAAAGGACCCATGATCATGGCAATGATACCCCCCCAGGTTAGCTGCCCAAAAGCAATTAACACACCAGCCACGATATTTCCGACTAAACCAGCGACTGTAACAACATTTGGCTTGATTCCCATTCCATTCAGCCATCCGCCTATTGCGT